>JBEDDU010000165.1:0-2832 GCA_041176065.1 Verrucomicrobiota bacterium
GGCCCGTGAACACTGGGCCTATCAGCCCGTCAAGAAGCACCCCGTGCCCGAAGTGAAGAACAAGGCCTGGGTCAAGAACGTCATCGATTCCTTCATCCTGGCCAAGCTCGAGGAGAAGGGCCTGATGCCCAATCCGGCTGCCGGCCATGAGACTTTCCTGCGTCGCGTCTACTACGACCTCATCGGCCTGCCGCCCACCTCGGAGCAGGTTGACGCCTTCGTCAAGGCCTGCGACAACGCCGCGCTCGCCGACTCGCTGGCCGCCCGGACCGGCCGCCCGGCGGGCAACCTCGAGGCGGTCTATCAGAAGCAGGTCGATTTCCTGCTCGCCTCGCCGCACTACGGTGAGCGCTGGGCCCGCCACTGGCTCGACACCGCGCGCTACTCCGACACCCGCGGCCTGCAGGTCGACCAGGGCGACAGCCTCTTCCGCGACTACCGCTACGCCTACGCCTGGACCTATCGCGATTACGTCATCAACGCGATGAACGAGGACAAGCCGTACGACAAGTTCGTGGTCGAGCAGCTCGCTGCGGACCGCATCCCGGACATCTCGCCTGACGATCCCCGTCTCGCCGCCCTCGGCTTCATCACGATCGGCAAGCGTTTCGAAGACATCCATGACACCATCGACGAGCGCATCGACACCACCACCAAGGCCTTCCTCGGCCTGACCGTCGCCTGCTCGCGTTGCCACGACCACAAGTTCGACCCGATCCCGATCAAGGACTACTACTCGCTGCACGGCATCTTCGCTTCCATCGTCGAGCCGCTCCACCAGACGCCGATCGCGGCCACCGGCGCCGCCGCCGCCGCCCGCGCGGATTTCCAGAAGCGCCTCAACCAGCTCCAGGACGAGCAGGTCGCCGGTTTCTTCCGCTACATGCGCGAGACCCGCGCCCGTTATGACCGCGAGATGGCCGGCCGCCTCATGATCGCGACCGTCCGCGGCGGCTCCGCCGAGGCCGGCGAGTATTCCGACCGCTACAAGATCGACCTCCAGTCCGACACCGACTTCGCCGCGATGCGCATCCAGAAGGATTCGCCGATCACCGGCCCCTTCGCCGCCCTCGCCGCGGTGCCCTACGTTTACTTCGCCGAGCGCGCCCCGATCGTCCTCAAGGAGTACCTCGACGACCCGGAGAACAACGTGAACCCGATCATCGCCGCCGGCCTGCGCAGCCTGAAGCCGAAGACGATGCACGACGTCGCCGCCGCCTATCAGCGGATCTACAACGAGAACAAGGCGGCGATCCTCGCCCACCTCAACCTCCTGGCCAAGCCGGGTGAGGAGTGGAAGAAGACCTCTCCGGCCATCGCCCAGATGACCGGCTATCCCTGGGCCATCCCGTCCTACGACGAGATCTTCGACAACGAGGACATGATCTCGCTCTTCAGCACGCGTAAGTTCTGCCAGGACTGGCAGAACCGCCCGATCTACGGCGGCATCGGCAACCGCGCTCCGGTCGCCTACTTCCGTCATGCCCAGATCAACGAGCTGCGCCTCTCCCACCCGGGCGTCCCCGGCCACGCGATGGTCGTCCAGGACTCCGAGGCGGCCAAGGACAGCTACGTGTTCAAGCGCGGTGACAAGAACAACAAGGGAGAGATCGTTCCGCGCCAGTTCCTCGAGATCCTGACCGTCGGCGAGCGCCGCCCCTACGTCGACGGCAGCGGCCGCTACGAGTTCGCCCAGTCCATCGTCTCGAAGGACAATCCCATCACCGCCCGCGTGGCCGTGAACCGTACCTGGACGAAGCACTTCGGCGAAGGCTTCGTGAACACGCCGGATGACCTCGGCAACATGTCCGAGAAGCCCTCGCATCCCGAGCTGCTCGACTACCTCGCCATCGACTTCATGGAGAACGGCTGGACGATGAAGCGCCTCCATCGCATGATCGTGCTCAGCAATACGTATCGTCAGGACTCCGACCCGACCGCCAATCCGTTGGTCGCCAAGAAGGGCCCCGTCGATCCGCTGAAGGTCGACGCCGGCAACCGCCTCCTCTGGCGCGGCAATCTGCGTCGCCTGGACTTCGAATCCATCCGCGACTCGATGATCCTGCTCACCGGCAAGATGATGACCACCGTCGGCGGACAGCCCGCCAACATCACCGACGAGCCGTTCAGCTACCGTCGCAGCCTCTACGGCTACGTCGACCGCCGCCGCCTCAGCGACACCCTCTCGCAGTTCGACTACGGCGACCCCGACCAGTCGAACACCAAGCGTAATTCGACGATCGTCCCGCAGCAGGCCCTGTTCTTCATGAACAACGCCCTCTCGGTCGAGGTCGCCCGCGCCGTCGCCGCCCGTAAGGACGTCGTCAACGCGATGTCGGAAGACCAGCGCATCGTGGCCATGTTCCGCTGCATGTTCCAGCGCCGTCCGTCCACCAACGAGATCCGCGTGGCCCAGGAATTCCTGACCAAGATGAAGATGACGGTCGCCACCTCCAAGGTGCGTCCGCCTGCCAGGGCCGGCGAGCGCGGCAAGGCCGTGGCCCCCGTGGCCCGCACCGCTGCTCCGCCCACCAAGGCCGCGCCGGTGATGGCTCCGGACGGCGAAGAGAGCATGATGATGGCCGTGACCGGCGGCGGCGCCGAAGGCGTCCTGCGCAACGTGGGCGAGATGATCTCCCGCGAGCCGCTGACCCCGACCGAGCTGCTCGTCCACTCGCTGCTCCTCTCGAACGAGTTCATCTACGTCAACTGACGTTTTTTACGGGTTTTTTACAAGGCCGGCCCCCGTGAGGGGGTCGGCCTTCTCTTTTGGGGTATTAAGCCTGCATGAATTGGTTGAAACATTTCAGTCGTAGGGGAGTATTTATTACT
>JBEDDU010000166.1:0-4378 GCA_041176065.1 Verrucomicrobiota bacterium
GGGAGAATGAGGGAGGATGCGTCGGCGGCGGCCGGCGCAGGTTTTTTCAATGGATAGGATGAGGGGTAAGAACAGGAAGCATGCCAAACCGGGCGCGAAGGGGGTGACGCCCGGATCTGGACAGCGGCGGCTCAGAGTTCGTCGTCGTTGACGGTGCCGAGGGCGCCCTGCTTCTGGTATTCCGTGACGCGGCCTTCGAAGAAGTTCTGCTCCTTCTTGAGGTCCATCATCTCGGAGAGCCAGGGGAAAGGATTGGTCGTCTCGGCGACGAGCGGATCGAGGCCGCAGTTGCGCAGGCGACGGTCGGCGATGTAGTCGATGTACTGCTCGAACTCCTTGGCCGAGAGACCGAGGGCGTTGACGGGCAGGCAGTCGCGGATGAAGTCCTTCTCGAGCGACACGGCGGTGGCCATGAGCTGGCGGAGCTCCTCCTTGAAGGCGGGCGTCCAGACGTCGGGGTTCTCCTTGACCAGCTCGGCGAGCAGGTTGCGGAAGAGGTCGATGTGGTTGGATTCGTCGCGCAGGGTGTAGCGGAACATCTGGCCGATGCCGGGGAACTTGTTCTGACGGGCGAGCGAGAGGACCATGCCGAAAAGGCCGTAGAACTGGGTGCCTTCCATGCACTGCCCGAAGAGGAAGATGTTATGGGCGAGGGCCTGCTTGTCCTCGAGCTTGGTCAGGTCGAGCTTGCGGCGCAGCGCGCGGGAGTTGTTGACGACGAAGGCGGCCTTCTTGGCGATCGTCGGGATGTCCTCGAACATCGCCTCGCACTCGTGCGGGTTGATGCCGAGGGAGGAGATCATGTAGACGAGGGAGTCGGCGTGGATGTTCTCCTCGTGCGCGTGACGGCCCAGGACGAGCTTGAGCTCGGGGGCGGTGACGACCTCGCGGACGACGTGGATGATGTTGTCGCCGACGATGCCTTCGGCGGCGGAGAAATAGCCGATCGCCATCTTCACGATCCAGCGGTCGATCTCGGTGATCTGACCGGTCTGGTCGCGCCACTGCTCGCAGTCCTTCTGCATCGGGATGTCTTCGGGCTCCCAATGGTTGTTCTTCATCGTGCGATAGAGATCGTACGCCCACTGGTACTTCAGCGGGAGGATGTTGAAGAACATCGATTCGCGGCCGTTGATGACGCGCTTGTTGGCGAAGGCTTCCTCGGCCTTGGTCTTGTCGAGGATGAAGGTTTTCTGACCTACTTTGATGGTGATGGTTTCCATGGGTGGAGAGTGGGGAAAAGGGCTCAGTTAGTGGCCGGGAAGGGCCGCTAGGTGATTGGTATGCGCGGAAGTAAAATACTACATGTAGGGGCTGCAAATTTATTTCACCACTAGATGTAGTGATTCTACGCAAGCTCCTGACAAACCAGCACTTAGGTAAAAAACTTTATTCACAATCACGATTTTTGACAGGTTTTTGATAGTTCGGCGCCGTTAGGGTATATGCCTCAATAAAATCAGGGTCGGCCACGGCGCAACCGGCACTTGTTGGTCTTGCTCACGGCCCGGGGTTGCCCGTCTCGCCGGGCCACCTCAGGCTCAGGCCATGACCATGGCCGACCGTACGACCAAGCCCTCCCCTCTCGGCCGCCTCCTGGAGGCCAGCTGGTCGCCGCAGGCGCTCGCGCAACGCGGCTGGCGCGGCGCGTTGAAAACGACGTGGCGCGTGATCGCGACGACGTGGCACGGGATCCTCACGCACCGCCTCCCGCAGCAGTCGGCCGCGCTCACCTACTACACGCTGATGTCGCTCGGACCGTTGCTGGGACTCGCGCTCACGGTCTCGGGCTTCATCCTTTCGCGCGCCGGCGACCAGCAGGACAATCCGGCCAAGCGCGCGATCGTCGCCGCGGTGGAATACGCGGCCCCGCAGATCGTGGCGAAGGCCGCGGCGGCGGACGGACACGCCACGCTGCGGGAGATCAACAAGGACCTCGACGGGCTGGTCGACCGGCTGCTGAAGACCGCCGCGAGCGGCCAGGCGGGCGTGATCGGCCTGCTCCTCATCCTCGGCCTCGCGGTGCTCATGCTGAGCCGCGTCGAGGACGCGCTCAACGGCATCTGGGGCGTGCGCTTCGGCCGCAGCTGGCGGGATCGTTTCGCGAACTACCTCCTCTTCCTCGTGCTGTTCTTCCTCGTCGGCGCGACGACGCTGACGATGCTCTCGGCGGCCTCGCTCGCGGCCTCGTTCGGCGCGGGCGCGACGTGGCTGGCCGGATGGTTCCATCGGCTGCCCGGCGGCGAACGCCTGACCGGCTTCGTGAGCGGCGGCGGCCCCCTCTTCCTCTCGCTGACGATGCTGACGCTCGCGTTCACGGCGTTCAACCGCATGATGCCCAACGCGCGGGTGCGGTGGGGCGCGGCGTTCGTCGGCGGCCTCGCGGTCGCCGTGCTCGTGATCGGCAACCACCGGCTCGCCGCCCTCTACGTCGGCAAGGTGACGGAGCTGCAGAGCCTCTACGGCGAGCTCAGCATCGTGCTGGTGCTGATGTTCGGGATCTACCTCAGCTGGCTCTTCGTGCTCGTCGGCGGCCAGGTGGGCTACGCCTTCCAGAACCGGCGCACGCTCGCGCGCCATAAGTCCTGGGAGTCGCTGAGCCACCGGGCGCGACGCACCCTCGCCTTCCTCTGCGTCATCGAGACCCTCCGACGCTACCGCGAAGGACGCGTCGGCCCGACGGCCGAAGACATCGGCGTGAGCGCGCGCGTGCCGGCCTCCGTCGCCGAGGGCTGCCTCCAGATGCTCAGGGAGACCGGGTTGCTGGCCTTGGAATCGCGGACCGGCGGCCATAAGCCGGCGCGGCCGCTCGAAGCCCTCGGCCTCGTCGACTTCTGGGCCATCGTGGACGAACACGCCACCGGGCGCGCCGGCGACCTCGATCTTTCGGGCGATCCGGCCGCGCGCGCCCACGGTGAGCTAGAAGAACGTCTCCGCGGGCAAGCCGGAGCGGAAGTCACGCTGGGCGAACTGGCCGCCCGCGGCTGAGGCCATGCGTACTCCGGAGCTGGAAGGCCTCATCCGGCGACGGATCTTGGTCAATTTCCGGGCCGACCCCGCGGTCGTCCGACGCCTGCTGCCGGCGCCCTTCCGGCCGAAGCTGCACGCGGGATACTCCATCCTCGGCATCTGCCTCATCCGGCTCGAAGGCATCCGCCCGGCGGGCTGGCCGGCCTGGTGCGGACTGAGCAGCGAGAACGCCGCGCACCGGATAGCCGTGGAGTGGGACGAAGACGGCCGACGGCGGGAGGGCGTCTACGTCCCGCGAAGGCACACGGGCTCATGGCTCAACCAGCTGGCAGGAGGCAGGCTCTTCCCCGGAGAACAGCAGTCGGCCCGGTTCCGGGTCAATGATACCGGCGCCGAGATCAGCCTGCGCATGGAGTCCGCCGACGGGAGCACGATGCTTGAAGTGGCCGGCGCCGAAGCCGCGGAACTTCCCGGCGGCTCATGTTTCGCCAGCCTCGGCGAAAGCTCCGCGTTCTTCGCGGCTGGCAGCATAGGCTACTCGGGCAACCGGGACGAGGCGCGGGCCGACGGACTCGAGCTCGTGACAGATCGATGGGAGGTACGAGCCCTGCGGCTCGGGACGGTCTCATCGACCTTCTTCTCGGACCGCGCGACCTTCCCGGACGGAAGCATCGCCTTCGACCATGCCTTGCTCATGAGGGACATCCCCCACCGTTGGAAGGCGCTTCCCGGGCTCGCGCTCGGCCCGCGGACCTGCTGCGACTGAGACCGGCCAGCCGCGACCTCCGTAAATGAGGGGACCCCGATCTCCTTGCGGAGACCGGGGTCCGTGAACCTGGCGATGACCTACTCTCGCACACCAGCGTGGGTGCACTACCATCGGCGGCTGCATGCTTAACTATCGTGTTCGGGAAGGGAACGAGTGTTTCCATGCGCCCATGATCACCAGAATGTGTCCTCGGGCAGCTCTCTGATGGGTGATCATGAGATGGTTTTCGCCAGGTGGCGAGCTGCCGTCATCGGGAAAGATAAACAGTTTGCGCATACTAAAATTACTAATCCGTAATGCTATCGGCCTAGACGTACTTGATACGGCTAAGAAGCCAATTGCAGATCAATCGAACATTAGTACCGCTAGGCTCAACGTATCGCTACGCTTACACCGGCGGCCTATCAACCAGGTGGTCTACCTGGGTTCTATAGGGAGATCTTATCTTGGGAAAGGCTTGGCGCTTAGATGCTTTCAGCGCTTATCCGTTCCATGCTTAGCTACCCGGCGGTGCCACGGACGTGACAACCGGAACACCAGAGGCATGTCATTTGCGGTCCTCTCGTACTAACAAATGAACCCCTCAAATCTCCTGCGCCCACAGCGGATAGAGGACCGAACTGTCTCACGACGTTCTGA
>JBEDDU010000167.1:0-6935 GCA_041176065.1 Verrucomicrobiota bacterium
AATTAGAGGCGCAGAGGCTCGGAGGCTCGGCACAATCCGTTAGCTGGCACGTAGACAAGTTGATGAGCGGTCAATGGGGCATGGGTGCAGGCAAGGGCGTGCGCTCGCGCGCCCGAGGCGATCCTGACCCCCAAGCGGTCGCGCAGCCTGACAACAAAAAGGCCGCCCGGAGGGGCGGCCTGCTGGGCTGATGGTGGGAGCCGCTTATTTCTTGGCGAACGGCTCCGGGCTGGGCGTCTCGTCCGTCGAAGGCGGGAGGATCGGCAGCGCGAAGTTCGGCTGGTCGCCGGTCAGCGTCTTGAGGAAGGCCACGATCTGGGCGTTCTCTTCGGCGGTGAAGCTACGGCCGAGCTGGAGGCGGCCCATGGTGTCGACGGCTTCGCGGAGCGTGCGGGCGCCGCCGTCATGGAAGTAGGGGTAGGTCAGCTCCACGTTGCGGAGCGTGGGCACCTTGAACAGGAAGCGGTCGGCTTCGTTCTTGGTGACTTCGACGCGTCCCTGGGCCGGGCTTTCGGCCTGGTAGGCGGCGACGACGCCGAACTTCTGGAAGCTGCCGCCGCCGACGGCCGGACCGTTATGGCAGGCCACGCAGCCGGAGTTCTTGAAGAGGTGGTAGCCGGCGAGCTCTTTAGCGGTCAGGGCATCGGTCTTGCCGCCGAGCCACTGGTCGAAGCGGGAGTTCGGGGTGACGAGGGTCTTCTCGAACTCGGCGATGGCGCCGGTCACGCGGTCGATGTCGACGCCCGGGGAGCCGAAGGCCTTGGCGAATTCCGCCTGATACTGGGGGATCGAGCGGACCACGTTGATGGCCAGATCGTGGGTCGAGGCCATCTCGCCCGGATTGGCGATGGGGCCGCCCGCCTGGGCTTTGAGGTCCGCGGCACGTCCGTCCCAAAACTGGGCGATGCTGAAGCTCGAATTGAGCACCGTCGGGGCGCTGATCGGGCCCTTGTTCCAGTTGTGGCCGATCGAAGAGCGCAGGTTATCCGTGCCGCCCATCGAGAGGTTATGGCACGAGTTGCAGGAGATGAAGCCCGACTTCGAGAGGCGCGGATCGAAGAACAACTTCTTCCCGAGCTCGACCTTGGCGGCGTCCAGGCCGGTCGGAGCCTTGATCGGCTGGATGGGTTCGGACGATTGGGCCGGGAGGGCGGCGAAGGCGCCGACGGCCATCGCGAGCGAGAAGAAACAATTTTTCATCAAACGGATTCTCGGCGGAATCCAAGCGGCATCCAAGTGCGTTCGCCGCCGCCGCGTCATTTGCATCCGCGGCTAATCGTCGGAGCTCCGCAGGCTAATCCCTGTTAACCTGACCCAATATTGGATGCGTCCAGCATTTATTTCGGAAATCTCCCCTACGGGGACCGGGAGAGGTAAGGGTCCGAAGCGGCGTGTTTTCTGAAACCTAGGGTATACTGCCAGCCTCATGCCCCGCTACACCCTCCAGACCGCAGCCTTCCGTAAGAACACCCGTCCGGTCCTCTGGCTCGACGTCGAAAAGCGTAAAGCCGATGCCGAGCCGGCGCTGACGACCGTCGTCTGGGCGGAGGGCCTGAAGACCTATGCCCACGATGCGATCCTCGCCGAATCAGCCAAGGCGCGTGGCCTGGAGTTCCAGCCGTGGTGCGAACTGGCGACCAGGATCGTCGAAGTAGCCATCGCAACCGAAGCGCTCATCGCCGGCTACAGCATCCCCGAGCGGGACCTGCTGATGAAGTCCTGTCCGCAGCACGCGGAATGGATCAAGGAGCATTATCTCAACGCCAACGCGGCGAAGTGGTTCAAGAACCGACGTCCCGCGCTTTACGCCGAAGCCTGCCGCACGGCCGGGGAGAAACGTAAGCCCGGTCTGAAGGATTTCCTCATCCAGCCGGCGGTGGGTTATCCTTATAAGAGGTACCTGCTCGACGTGCAGCCGGGCGCGATCCTCGGACGCATGCGCAAGCTGCTCGCCAAGCGGGACGGCGTGCATCGTGAGCTGACCAACGAAGCCCGTCGCGACTGGACTAATCTTATCGAATACAACCGTCAGGACGTCTTGGGGATGATCCATGTGGTCGCTTATGCGAAAGGCGACGGAATGGCGGGCTAAGGCCGTGGAAAAGGGGGATTTTATGGTTGTTTCGACAAAAAGCGGTCGGTTTGGCCAATTTTCGCGTATTGATATTCCCCCTGCGTACCGTGGAATAGGCGTGTGTCCAATCCCCGGGACATGACCCACCGTGATGATAAGGCGGAGCCTTTGGCCCGCCCCAAGCGCACCCTATGGCAACGCCTCGGGGGCGAGGGCCTGGCCTTGTCGGTCATCTTGCACTGCTTCCTCGTGCTGATCGCCGTCATCTGGGTGGTCTCGACGGTCACGGACGGAGCCGGCAAGAAAGATCCGAACTCCTTCGCCACGGGCGCGGGCGGCGGCTCCGGCGGAACCAAAGCCAAGGAGTTCAAGACCAAGGCCGTCCCGAAGAACATCAAGTCGCTCGCCAAGACCAACACGCGCATCACGAGCAAGAACGCCAACGCCACGCTGGCCGTGGCCAGCCTGCCGAGCCTGTCCAATCCTCTGCTCAGCGCCGGCGCGATCGGCGGCGGCTCCTCGAAGGGCTTTGGCGGCGGGAGCGGCGGCGGCATCGGTTCCGGCAAGGGCCTCGGCATCGGCGGCGGCCGGAATTTCGTCTCGCTCTTCGGCGGCCGTGGTGGCGCCGGCACCGCCCTGCTCGGGCAGTTCTGGGACATCAAGCGCCCGAAGGACCCGAACAAGCCTCCCCTGATCAAGCTCACCTCGGGCAGGGGCGGCTACGGATACACCGAGCAGGAGATCTCCGAGTATTTCAAGGCCATCCGCTCCGTCATCACCCGTGGAAGCCCGGGCGTCGCGCTGGAGAAATATTTCCGCGCCGACGCGATGCTGTCGGCCCATGGCATCATCCAGCCCACGATGGATGCGAGCGAAGCCCCCAAGGCGTTCGGCGTGGAGAAGGAGGTCGCCCCGGTGCTCTGGCTCGGCGTGTACCAGGCCAAGATCAGCGCGCCTTTCTCCGACAGCTTCCGGTTCGTCGGCGGTTGCGACAACGTCCTGGTCGTCATCGCCAACGGACGGATCGTGCTCGACGGCAGCCTGAAGCATGCGCCCGGCGCTTCGGCGAAGCATTACTACGCTGCGGACTGGAAGCAGACCACGCCGCCCGTGAAGGGCGCCGTCCAGCGGCCGGCCACGAACAACTTCCCGTTTGTCTACGGCGACTGGATCCAGATGGGCCCGAATTCCACCACCGACATCACCATCATCCTCGGTGAGACCGGCGGCAAGTACGGGGCTTTCCTCTGCATCGATTATAAGTCCGCGCCCTGGCATAAGGGCGGCTCCCTGCCGTCTGGCGGCATGCTGCCGGCCTTCCTCGTCGGCAAGCCGGACAAGGAATTCAAGGACCTCGTGATGAAGGCCGGGGCGGAGCACAACGTCAGGCCTTATCTGGACGGGCCGATCTTCACGCCGAAGCGGATCGGCCTCACCGTGGCGAGGTAAGGGCGTGCCGACGTGCGTCCGTCCGCGCGCAACGTCAGGCGCGACGACGGCTCACCGCTGCCATGCGGCCGCTCTTCGGCGGCCTAGCCCGAGCCCTGACCCTAATCAAATCCGCCATCGATTCAGCCATCTTTTGTTTTTTCAGGTCTCGGGTCTCGGCCGTCAGGTATCGGGTGCGGGTGTTCAGGTTCGGGTGCAGGTGCAGGAAAATCCCGGACCCGAACCTGGTGCTGAAGACCTGAACCTGGGACCCGCTGGCCGAGACCAGAGACCCGAGAGTTACTTAGCCCTAATCAATTCAGCCCTCCATTCAGCCCTCAACGCAGTCCTCGACTCAGTCCTCCCTCTTGTCACTCTCTCCCCATGCTTATTCCGATCGAAGAGCTGAAGCTTCTCTACGAGGGTGTCATCGGCAATATCACGGATGGTCCGCCCCGGCTGATCCCGTCGGTCGAACGTTACCAAGGCGCGTTCGGCTTCATCCGCAACGGCGTGGAGTATCGGCTGGCGTTCGACGCCCTCGAGGCGCCCGAGTGCATGACGTTGCAGACGAACCTGGATTTCATCGCCGGACGCGCCGGCCTGGAGCAGATGCGTCGGCTCGTCGCCCAGCTCAACGCGGAGAAGAAGGGCGTGAAGTTCGTCCTGGTCGAAGCCCCGGCTCCTTTCATCGTCTGCTCGGTCGAGGCGATCCTCGCCGGGTTTCGTCGCATCCCGAACACCGAGGTCGCGGAGACGATCGTGCAGAGCGCCATGCGTAGGCTCGAGGACGTGATGGAGGAGATTCGGCACGATTTGACGCGTCGCCGCTGAGCGCAGGGGCGACGCAGGGGGCACGTGGGCAAGGGACCGCGAACACTAGAGGCTCAGAGGCCAAGAAGCCCGGAGGCTCGGTGGACCAGAAGAGGCATCCCTTTCGGGTGGCGGGTGTCAGGCGTGAGCGGCAACTAGGGCAGCACGCGGTGCTGCCCCTACCTCGAGGCAACTATGTCGTGACGCGGTCCCGACCCTACCAATTTAAGGTGGTAGCGGTTGGCGGTTAGGTTGCTGAGCGGACGGCTCGGAGATCCGTCCCTACCCCTGGGTTCTCATCCCTTCGGCTGGCTGTATCGGCCCCGTGTCACCGTTACTCTGCCCACGTGTCACCGCGAAAGATTTCCTGGCGGAGGGGAAGGGATTGGCTGCGCTACGCTCCGGGACTTCGTCCCGATCCTGCGGATCGCCTGTTCGCCCCTGCGGGCTCACCGAACCTGGGGTTCTCATCCCTTCGCCAAGTGAGTCGGCCCCGTGTCACCGTTACTCGTGCCCACGTGTCACCGCGAAAGATTTCCTGGCGGAGGGGAAGGGATTCGAACCCCCGGTACCTTGCGGTACATCTGATTTCGAATCAGACGCAATCGACCACTCTGCCACCCCTCCTAACCAGGACTGTTGAGGAAGTCCGTGGAAGGCGGGCGGGCAAGACGTAAATGAGCGGGAAAGGCGTGCCTTGGGGCTTTGGGGACGCTTGCCAGCCTCGGATTAGCGGGTATCCCCCATGGATAACCCCGCCTCTCCCCATGCGCTCACGCCTGCTTTGCCTCCTCATGTTCTGTCTCTGCTCCGTCGTCGCTTCGGCGGAGACCGCCTGGATCTGGGGCGCGAAGAACAACATCTCGAAACAAGAGGTCTGGTTCCGCGCTTCCTTCGAGCTGAAGGAAGTCCCGGCCAAGGCGCTGCTGCAGGCCACGGCCGACAACCACTGCGTCGTCTGGCTCAACGGCAAGGCGCTCGGCGGTTCGGATGACTGGGCCGAGTGCCTCGCCGCCGAAGTCGGCGGCGACCTCAAGGTCGGCGTGAACACCATCGCCGTGCTCGCCCGCAACGACGGCGGTATCGCCGCGATGTCCCTCCGTCTCTCCTCCGGCAAGACCGTCCTCGCCGAGACCGGCACGCACTGGAAGGCCTCGCTCGCCAATCCCGGCAAGGGTTGGGAGAGCGCGGGCTTCGCCGACGCCTCCTGGGCCGCCGCGACGTTCGTCAAGAAATACGGCGAACAGCCCTGGGGTAAGCCTTTCGATCGTCAGGTCGCCAAGAACGGCAAGCGCACGCCGTCCACTTCCGTCGCTCCGCCCGAGGAGCTCATCCTGCAGCCCGGCTTCAAGGCCGAACTCCTGCACGTCGTCCCCAAGCCGGAGCAAGGCTCCTGGGTCTCGCTCGCCGTCTCGCCGGAAGGCGACCTCGTCGCCGGCGACCAAGGCGGCGTGCTCTGGCGCGTCTCGCTGAAGGATCCGAACAAGCCGGTCGTCACCAAGATCGACACGAAGTTCTTCGGCTGCCACGGCCTCCTCTTCGCCCACGGCGCCCTTTACGCCTGCACGAGCGAGAAGGGCAAGGGCGACATCTGGCGCCTGCGCGACACGAAGGGCGACGGCTCCTATGCCGAGCAGACGCTCATCCGTCCGCTCAAGGGCTCGGGCGAACACGGCCCGCACCAGCTCGTCCTGGACCGCGACGGCTCGATCCTCGTGGTCGGCGGCAACCATACCAAGCTGCCCGACGACGAGAAAGCCGGCGCGCCCGTGAAGCGTTACGACGAGGATGACCTCCTCAAGAAATATGAAGACGCCAACGGCCACGCGGCCGGCATCAAGGCCGTCGGCGGCTGGATCGCCCGCATGGACAAGGACGGCAAGGACTGGGTCCGCGTGACCACCTGCTTCCGTAATCCTTACGACTGCTCCGTCGCTCCGGACGGGGATATCTTCACTTACGACTCCGACATGGAGTGGGACATGGGTGCGCCGTGGTATCGTCCGACCCGCATCTACCTCTGCACCCCGGGCGGCGAGCTCGGCTGGCGCTCCGGCGCTTCCAACAATGCCTTCCCGACCCTCGACATGCAGCCTCCGCTGGTCGACATCGGCCCCGGCAGCCCGACCGGCACCACCATGGGCACCGGCGCCAAGTTCCCCGCTGCCTATCAGCGCGCGTTCTTCGCGTGCGACTGGACCTTCGCCACGCTGTACGCGATCCACCTCACGCCGGAAGGCGGCGGCTGGAAGGCCCGCAAGGAAGTCTTCGCCGCCGGCAAGCCGTTCTCCGTCACCGACGCCGTGATCCGTCCGCAGGACGGCCACATGTACGTCACCATCGGCGGCCGCGGCGGTCAGTCCGCGCTCTACCGTATCACTTACCAGGGCGCGGAGTCCACCGCGCCCGTCGCCTGGTTCGACGCCACGCCGGAGCAGAAGCTCCGCCGCGAACTCGAAGCCCTGCGTGACGTCGCCCCGTCGGCCGCCGCGCTCGACAAGGCCTGGCCGCTCATGGGTCATGCCGACCGCTGGGTGCGCTACGCCGCCCGCATCGCCGTCGAGCACCAGCCCGTCGACAGCTGGCGCGCCCGCGTGAAGGCCGACGCCAACCTCGACCT
>JBEDDU010000168.1:0-4219 GCA_041176065.1 Verrucomicrobiota bacterium
GGAGGTCGGGCATGTAGGCGAAGGTCGCCAGGCTGGCGCCGATGAAGCCCGCGACGACCGGCAGGCGCGGCAGCCCGGCGAGGTCCGCCTCGGGCAGGTTCATGAGCCACCAGGCGAACCAAGCGGTCGCGGCGAGGCCGAGGAGGTAAGTCGCGCCCTTGGAACGACGGAACGTGCGCAGCACCTGCGAGTCGGTGACGATCAGCCAGCCGGCCAGAAGCAGGAGGGCGGCGAGCGCGTAGTAAGCTTGGGCGAGGGTCACGACTCCCATTAGGAGGCTCCCCTCGTCCGAGGCAACCCGTAGGTTCAACGGACGCGCAGGCGGTCGACGGCCCAGGCGGCGTGTTCGGCGACCATCGGGTCGGCGGAGGCGAGCTGCGCTTCGGCGGCGGGCAGGTCGGCCTTCGTCCCGACGTTGCCGAGGACCGTCAGCGCGTTGCGACGCCAGCGGGCCAGACCGAGACGTTCGACCGGCGTGCCCTTGAAATGGGTCAGGAACTGCTCGTCCGTCCAGGCGAGCGTCTCGCGGAGCGGCGGATGCGGCCGCGGGGTGAAGTGAGCCTCGCGCGTCGCGACGGCCCATTTGTTCCACGGGCAGACGTCGAGGCAGTCGTCGCAGCCGAAGACGCGGTCGCCGAGGGCTTCGCGGTATGCGACGGGGATGGCGCCTTTGTGCTCGATGGTCAGGTAGGCGAGGCACTTCCGCGCGTCCATCTTGTAGGGCGCGATGATCGCGGAGGTCGGACACGCGTCGATGCAGCGCGTGCAGGAACCGCAGCGGTCGGGCTCTTTCTTATCCGAAGCCTCCAGCTCGAGCGTCGTCAGGACGACGCCGAGGAAGAGCCAGGTGCCGGCTCCGCGGTGGATGAGGATGGTGCTCTTGCCCTGCCAGCCCAGTCCGGCCGCGGCGGCGACCGGCTTCTCGAGCACGGGGCCGGTGTCGACGTAAGGCTTCTGCTCGCCGCCAAGTTCCTTCATGACCGCGCAAAGCTCCTGCAAGCGGGCGAGGATCACGTCGTGATAATCGGCGCCCAGGGCGTATTTCGCGACGCGGTAGCCGGCAGGAGGGTGCGGTTGATAATAGTTGAGGCCTACGACGACGAGGCTGCGGGCCTCGGGCAGGACCTTGCGGGCGTCGGTCCGCCGGTCCGGATTACGCGCCAGCCAGGCCATGTCGCCGTGCATGCCGTCGGCGATCCACTTCTTGAAGTAGTCGGCGCGCACGTCGACTTCGACCGGCGCGACGCCGAAAGCGTCGAAGCCCAGCGCCTTCGCCGAAGCCTCGAGTCGCTGGCGGAGGGCGCGCGGATCCATCGGCTCAGCCCAGGATCGAAAGCACGCGGCTGACGATCTCTTCGACCGGGGCCAGCTTGCCGACGCCTTCGTATCCGCAGGCCAGCATGCCTTCGGCGGGCTCGACCACGGCATGGCCGCGGGAGCGGAGGGTCTTCAGGTTGGCCTGGGTGGCCGGGTGCTCGTACATCTTGCCGTTCATCGCCGGGCAGAGCAGGACCGGGCCGCGGGTGGCGAGGTAGATGCTGGTCAGCAGGTCGGGGGCGAGGCCGTGGGCGAACTCCGCCATTACGTTGGCCGACAGCGGGGCCACCAGGAGGAGGTCGGAGGAGTCGGCGATCTCGATGTGGCCCGGGACGGAATTGGCGCCTTCGGCCCAGAGGTCGAACGCCACCGGCCGGCGGGAAAGCACCTGGAGGGTCATCGGGGTGATGAACTGCGTGGCGCCCTTGGTCATGACCACCTGGACCTCGGCGCCGTATTTGACGAGCTGGGAGGTCAGGTCCGCGGCCTTGTAGGCGGCGATGGAGCCGGTGACCCCGAGGGTGATACGTTTGCCGACGAGCTGGGACATGACAGCGATGGACGATGGGAAAGCCGTCGGATGAGGCGAGGGGAAAGGCGGCCGGCGGTGCCGAAAACCCGAGCTTCCGACCGAATTCCGCCCCTTTTCTTGTTTGCCATGCCAGCCCCCGGGGGTTCGCATTGGCTCCTCTTATGCAATCCGACATTGGTCTCATCGGTCTGGCCGTCATGGGTCAGAACCTCGCCCTCAACATCGCCGACCACGGCTTCGCGATCTCGGTCTACAACCGCACGACCGCCAAGACCGACGAGTTCGTGAAGGAAAACCCGAAGACCCCGGGCAAGCTCACCGGCTGCCCCACCATGAAGGACTTCGCCGCTTCCCTGAAGAAGCCCCGCAAGGCCGTCATCCTCGTCAAGGCCGGCGGCCCCACCGACGCCGTCATCAACGAGCTCGCCGCGGTCTTCGAGCCGGGCGACATCATCATCGACGGCGGCAACGCCCTCTGGACCGACACCATCCGCCGCGAACGCGAACTGAAGGCCAAGGGCCTGCGCTTCATCGGCTCCGGCGTCTCCGGCGGCGAAGAAGGCGCCCGTTTCGGGCCGTCCCTCATGCCGGGCGGCGACCCTGCCGCCTGGGCCGAACTGAAGCCCATCTGGGAGGCCGTCGCCTCCAAGGTCGATGCCGTCACCGGCGTCGAACTCACCGGCGCGTCCCCGGGCAAGCCCGTCAAAGGCGGCGTGCCCTGCGTGGCCCACATCGGCCCCGACGGCGCCGGCCACTACGTGAAGATGGTCCACAACGGCATCGAGTACGGCGACATGCAGATGATCTGCGAAGCCTACGACCTGATGCGCGGCCTCCTGGGCATGACCCCGGACGAGATCGGCACCACCTTCGAAGAATGGAACCAGGGCGACCTGAACTCCTTCCTCATCGAGATCACCGCCAAGGTGCTCAAGCAGAAGGATCCGGAGACCGGCAAGCCGCTGGTCGACGTCATCCTCGACACCGCCGGCCAGAAGGGCACGGGCAAGTGGACGAGCGCCAACGCCCTCGACATGGGCGTCGCCGCCCCGACCATCGCCGAAGCCGTCTTCGCCCGCTGCCTCTCCGCCGTGAAGGAAGAACGCGTCGCCGCCGCCAAGGCCCTCCGCGGACCGAAGCGCGCGATGACGAATCCCGACAAGGCCAAGGTCATCGAACAGATCCGCGACGCCCTCTACTGCTCCAAGATCTGCTCCTACGCCCAGGGCTTCCAGCTCATGCGCGAAGCGCAGAACGAGTACAAGTGGAAGCTCAACTTCGGCGAGATCGCCCAGATCTGGCGCGGCGGTTGCATCATCCGCGCCCGCTTCCTCCAGAAGATCACCGAAGCCTTCGGCAAGAAGCCCCGCCTCGCGAACCTCCTCCTCGACCCGTACTTCAAGAAGACCGTCAAGAAGGCCCAGAAGAACTGGCGCAAGGTCATCGCCCTCGCGGTGAAGCACGGCATCCCCGTCCCGACCCTCGGTTCGGCGCTCTCGTACTTCGACTCGTACCGCACCGAAGACCTCCCGCAGAACCTGCTCCAGGGTCAGCGCGACTTCTTCGGCGCCCACACCTACGAGCGCAAGGACAAGCCCCGCGGCGAGTTCTTCCACATCGATTGGCCGGATCCCAAGCGCCCGCAGATCAAGGCCTGAGCGCCTTGACGGGCAGGAACAGGAAGGGCGTCCGCAAGGACGCCCTTTTTCTTTGCGCGCTTACTGCGCGGACCAACCGCCGCCGGTCGCGGCGGCGAGGCGCACGGCGACCTGCCGGCGTTCCCACACGACCATCGAGAGCGTGCGCGCGGCGAGGGCTTCGTCGCGGCGGGCGAGCGTGAGCTCGCTTTCGCTCGCGAGTCCGGCCTGGTGGCGGTGCTCGGCGTTGGCGAGACGGACGCGCACGGCGGCGAGCACCCGCGCGGTGAGGTCTTCCTGCAGCGCGAGCTCGCGGAGGTCGGCGAGGGCGTCCTCGACTTCGCGGAAGGCGCCGAGCACGGCCTTGGTCCATTCGGCGGCGGAACCATCGATGCGCGCGCGGGCGGCCTCGAGATTGGCTTCCCGGCGGCCGGCGTCGAAGATCGGCAGGTCGACGGACGGCGCGAGGCTCCAGAAGCCCGCGGCGCCCCGGCCGAGCTGCGAGGCGGGATCGGCCTGCCAGCCGGCCTGACCGGTGAGCGTGACCGACGGATAGAAGTCGGCGCGTGCCGCGCCTTCGCGGGAGACCGCGGCGTCGAGACGCGCGGCGGCGGCGGCGAGGTCGGGGCGGCGGAGCAGGAGTTCGGACGGCACGCCGGCGCCGAAGCCCGGCATCGCGGCGACGCCTTGGGCGACGGGCAGGCTCTCGCCGGGGGCGGCGCCGATGAGCGCG
>JBEDDU010000169.1:0-3637 GCA_041176065.1 Verrucomicrobiota bacterium
GTCCTGACTTCTTCGGTCATGGCGGCGCCCAGGCCACCGGCATGGAAGTGCGGACCAAGGATGGCCTCGTGCTCATCTGGATGGTCCAGCATCAGGGTTTCCCGGGGAAGGGCGGTCAGGCCCAGGGTGAGTTCAAGAAGTGGGCGGTGAAGGAGCACACAGGCAGATAGCCGAGGGAATAGACGGCCCGCCAGTCCTCGTCGCTCACTGCTTGGTCGGCTGGAAGTAGGTCGCCTGATACTGGGCCTGCGCGACCTGTTCCGGCGAAAGTCTGCCCAGCAAACGGGTGCGGAGTTCGTTGCGCAGTTCGTTCGTGCTCACGAGGATCGTCCGCTTGTCGGCAGGCCACCCGCGGTCCGCGATCATGATCCACCGCAACGCCTGCGTAGGATCGGATTTCTCCAGCTCGTGGGCCAGCCGGACCTGGGCCTCGGCCTGACCATGGCGGGCCGCTTTCTCGAGCAAGAGCCGGGCTGCGATCGGATCGGGCCGCACCACGGGCACGTTCGCGAAAGGTTGTTCGAACAGTTCGTTGAATTCCTTGCCGACGAGTATCTCCAGCTGATCGGAAGAACTTGTGCGCAAGCCGTTGGTCGGGTCGATCTGGATGACTTCTTCCATTCCGATCATCAGGATCGAGCTGAGCAGCAGCATCGCGTCGCGGTCGCCGGTGGCGGCTTTCCGCTGCAGTTCGCCATAGGCCTTGGAGACGTCGATCTTCGGGCGGGCCGCGATGCGTCTTTCGCGTTCGGCCTCCCATTGCTTCGCCTGCCGTAACGCCGCCTCTTCGCCGCTTTGCTGGTGCTCGCTCAGCGTCATGATGCCGCGGATGGCGAGGGTCGCCAGGGCGATGAGTCCCATGAACAGCGTCCCGACGACCAAGGGTTTCAAGGGGTTGCGATGCCTTTCCGCCATGAGGCCAGACAAGTCAGCGCCCCAAAAAGGGCAACCGCAGACCCCTGCGCGGCATGCCGTGCCTTTTCCCGCCATGATAATGACCTATTCCGCTCAATAGATGCGAAAGGTTTGAAGAGTGGCGTCCCCGCTGGAACATCACGGTCGCTTCACCCCTCTTCGTCTTTCCCCCCATGAGAACCTCACCCCTCGCCGCCTTCGCGTTCGCGCTGTTGTCCGTCCTCGGACTTTCCGCGCAGAGCAAGGAGCCGGTCGCCAAGATCGTCCTGCCGCCGGAACCCGTCGCGCAGGCCGTGACCAAGAAAGTCAACGTGCTCGACCTCTTCCGCGAAGGAAAGGCCGAGATGCACCTCAACCCGAAGGCCGACATCAAGGACGACCCCAAGAACGTCTTCAAGTTCGAGCCGGACGGCCTGTTCCACGTCAGCGGCAACGGCTACGGAGGCATCACGACGCTCGACAGCTTCAAAGACTACCATCTCGTCATCGAATTCAAGTGGGGCGAGAAGACCTGGGGCAACCGCGCCAAGAAGACGCGTGACAACGGCATCCTCGTGCACTGCTTCGGCCCGCAAGGCGCCGTGGGCGGCAGCTGGATGGCCAGCATCGAAGCCCAGATCATCGAAGGAGGCGTGGGCGACATCCTCGTGCTCTCGCCCAAGCTCGCGGACGGCACCGTCCTCGAGACTTCGCTGAGCGCCGAGGTCGGCCTCGACCGTGACAAGGAGAAGGTCTGGACCCCGGGCGCTCCTCGCCAGACCATGAAGGGCGGCCGCCTCAACTGGCAGAAGCGCGACGTCGACTGGAAGGACGTCATCGGCTTCCGCGGCAAGGACGACGTGGAATCCCCGTTCGGCCAGTGGACCCGTTTCGAGGTCATCGCCAAGGGCGACACCCTCCAGTATTTCGTCAACGGCGTGAAGGTGAACGAAGCCTTCGAGTGCAAGCCCAGCCAGGGCCGCATCCTCCTGCAGGTGGAAGCCGCCGAGATGTTCGTCCGCCGTTTCGAGCTCCATCCGCTCGGCGCCTTCAAGGAGAAGTGGGGCGCGGCCAAGCCGGCCGGCCATGGCGACAGCGAGGAATTCCCCGCCTACGCCTACCGCCCGCACTTCCTCGAGCTCAGCAAGGATCAGCTCCCGCAGGGCGGGCTGAAGCACAAGCTCCCGGTGGGTTTTGAAATGGTCGTCGCCGCCACCTCTCCAATGGTAGCCAATCCCACCATGGGATGCGTCGATGACCGTGGTCGCCTCTTCGTGGGCGACTCCGCTGGCGTGAATTGGAGCCCGAAGAAGTTCGAGACCGTCCTGCCGAACCGCGTCCTCATGCTCGAGGACCGGGACGGCGACGGCGTGTTCGAGCGCAGCACCGTCTTCGCGGACAAGCTCGCCGTGCCCAAGGGCGGCTGCTGGGCCGACGGCAGCCTCTTCGTCGCCTCGCCGCCCGGCATCTGGAAGTTCACCGACGCGGACGACGACGGCGTGGCCGAGAAGCGCGAGCTCGTCGTCGACGGCTTCGCCTGGACCGCCAACGGCGCCGACTGCCATGGTCCGCGCCTGCATCCCGACGGACGCCTCTATTGGACGCACGGCCGCAAGGGGCACACCGTGAAGCAGAAGGACGGCACGCTCGTGCACGCCGGCCTCAACAGCGGCGTCTGGTCGATGAAGACCGACGGCACCGATATCCGCTGGCATGCCCTGGGCTGCGCCGATAATCCGGCCAGCATCGACTTCACCCCGACCGGCGAGGTCGTGGGCACCGTCGACCTCTATTTCGGCAGCCCGCGCGTCGACACCCTCATGCAGTGGCAGCTCGGCGGCGTCTACGAGCGTCCTGATTTCCTGCGCATCATCGCCGACCTTCCGCGTACCCATGAGCGTATGCCGATCCTCAAGGAGCTCGGCCACGTCGTGCCCAGCGGTTGCTCGTTCTGGAAGAGCGCCGACCGCGTCGCCCCCGCCGACCACCCGCTTTCTTCGTCCCCTGACAACCTGAACCTCCTCGTCGCCTTCTATAACTCCCAGAAGATCGTCCGCTTCGAACTCAAGCCGGAGGGCTCCACCTACCAGGCGACCGAGCACGAGTTCTTCACCCTCGACCGCAAGGGCGCGCACCTCTCCGACGTCATCGAAGCCCCGGATGGCTCGTTGCTGATCGTCGACACCGGCACGTGGTATTCGCACTGCCCGTCGAGCCTGCAGGGCGTGGCGAACGTCCCGGGCGCCATCTACCGCGTGCGCCGCACGGCGGAAGGCAAGGCCGCGCATGAAGCCGTCGCCAAGGCCCATCGCCCGTTCTCGCCCGCGCCGGTGAAGACCGACGCCGAACTCCTCTCTCAGCTTTCTTCGTCCGACCAGGCCATCGTGCGTCGCGGCCTCGAAGGTCTCACCTTCCGCGAAGCCAAGTCGCCGGCCGTCACCGAGGCGATCCGCGGCCTCCTCTCGCGCGAAGCGGACCTCGTGCTCGAGCACGCCATCCTCACCGCGGGCATGCGTCTCGCCGGCTTCACCGCCGCCGATCTCGCGACCGTCAAGGGCCCCGTCGCGCAGGCCCGTCTCCTGCGCATCGTCTCCCAGACACGCGTCAAGGAGGCCGATTACGCCGACGTCCTGAAGTTCGCCGTCAGCCAGGCCGACTCCGCCGACGCCGCGTTGGCCAAGAACGCCTACCTCGCGCTGAGCAAGGCCGCCGGCGCCGACGAGGTCGTCGCGCCGCTCTTCGC
>JBEDDU010000170.1:0-11652 GCA_041176065.1 Verrucomicrobiota bacterium
AGGACGTGCTGGACGCCCGCCGCGCCCTGATCGCCCTGCGCCGTGACCTGCTGGAGGCCGAACACGCCTACGCGTCGGCGCTCATACGAGCGGAGGCCCTCGTCGGCGTCCCCTTCACCGAAACCCGGATGCTTTTCGGACAGCGCTGAGAGGTCCCCGACCCCTGCCATTTTAATCCAAATAACATGAACCTCAGGAAAATATTCATCCCTTCGCTCGTCCTCTTGGCCGGGCTTGCTGTTGCGGCGTGGCTATACCGCGGAGAGCCTGCCCACGACGACCATGGTCACGAAGGCCATGGCGCCGAAGCCACCGCGGCGCCCGAGCCCAAGGGCCCTAACCGCGGCAGGCTCCTCAGCGATGGCGACTTCACGCTCGAGCTGGCCATCTTCGAAGCCGGCGTGCCGCCCGAATTCCGGGCTTGGTTCACGAAGGCCGGCAAGCCCGTGGCGCCGGCCGATGTGAAGTTGTCCGTCACGCTGATCCGGCCCGGCAAGGTCGAGGATCGCTTCGCTTTCAAGTCCGAGGGGGATTACGCCCGTGGTGACCATGAGGTGGCCGAACCACATTCCTTCGACTACGTCATCCTCGCCGAGCATGCCGGCGTTACGCACAAGTGGGCGTTCGGAGCCCCTGAGATGCAGACCACCATCCCCGCCGCGACCGCCGCCGAGGCAGGGGTCAAGGCGGAGCAGGCAGGTCCTTCCGACATGGCCGAAACTCTCGAGGTCTTCGGTCGGGTCGGCCTCGATTCCGACGGTGTGCGCCGCGCCACCGCGCGCTTTGCAGGTGTCGTCATGGAAGCCCGTAAGTCCGTCGGCGACCGTGTCGTCGCTGGCGAGGTCGTCGCCAAGCTGGAGAACAGCCAGACCTTGGTCGCCGCCGAAGTGAAGGCGCCCGGGTCAGGCATCGTCCTCGCGCGCTCGGCGGCGGCCGGGGAGTCGGTGATGGAAGGCGCGGCCCTCTTCATCATCGCCAGCCTTGAGAAGGTCTGGATCGAACTCGAGATTCCGCGCAAGGACCTCCCCCGGGTAAAGCCCGGCCAGGCTGTCGTGTTGCAAGCGGACGACGGGTCCGAAGCTGCCAAGGGCGTGATCGCCTCGGTCTCCCCGATCGTCTCGGCCGAGACTCAGACGGCTGTCGCTCGGGTGGTCCTTCCCAACCTGGACGGTCATTGGAAGCCCGGTGGTTTCGTCAAAGGTGCGGTGGCCATCGGTTCCTTCCATGCGCCGGTCACGGTCAGGACCTCCGCGCTCCAGTCGCTCAATGACTTCACCGTCGTGTTCTCGCAGCACGGAGACCTTTATCAGGCCCGACCCCTCGTGCTTGGACGTCGCAACGGCGATCGGGCCGAAGTACTCAAGGGCTTGGCCGCGGGCGAGACGTACGTCTCCGAAGGCAGCTTCCTGATCAAGGCCGACATCGGAAAATCAGGAGCCTCCCATGACCACTGAGGACTTTTCCTGGCTGGAGCGATTGCTCCAAGGTTCGATCCGTCATCGCTGGATCGTGCTCCTGGCCACCCTCGTCATGGCCTTGTTCGGGGTCTACCACGCGCGCAGCCTGCCCATTGACGCAGTCCCTGACATCACCAACGTCCAGGTCCAGGTCAATACCGAGGGCCCCGGCTACTCGCCGCTTGAGACGGAGCAACGCATCACCTTCCCGGTGGAGACCGCGATGGCTGGATTGCCCAGGCTCAGCGATACCCGCTCGATCTCCCGCTACGGACTGTCGCAGGTCACGGTCGTCTTCGAGGATGGCACGGACATCTACTTCGCGCGCCAACTTGTCAATGAGCGCATCCAGCAGGCGCGATCGCAGCTGCCGCCCGGCATCCGGCCGACGATGGGGCCGCTCGCCACGGGCCTTGGCGAAATATTCATGTACACGGTCGAGGCTAAGCCGGGGGCGCTCCGTGCCGATGGCAAGTCCTGGACGCCGACGGACTTGCGCGAGGTCCAGGACTGGGTCGTACGTCCGCAGTTGCGCAACCTCAAGGGCGTGACCGAGGTCAACACCATCGGCGGCCTCGCGAAGCAGTTCCATGTCACCCCGTGGCCGGATAAGCTGCGTTCCTATGGGATTACGTTGAAGGATGTCGTGGAGGCTCTCGGCCGGAACAACGAGAATGTCGGTGCCGGCTATATCGAGCGGAACGGCGAACAGTATCTCATCCGCGTACCTGGTCAGCTCAGCGGCCTGAAGGATATCGGTGAGGTGGTCGTCGCCGAGCGCGGAGGCTTGCCGTTACGACTGAAGGACGTGGCCGAGGTCGGTCTCGGCCGCGAGCTCCGGAGCGGGGCCGCCACGGAGAACGGCCAGGAGGTCGTGCTGGGCACCGTCTTCATGCTCGTCGGGGAGAATTCCCGCGAAGTCTCGACCCGCGTCGCCGAGAAGTTGGCGGCGGTCAATGATAGCCTGCCGCCCGGCGTCGTCGCGCGGGCCGTCTACGATCGGACGAGCTTGGTCGACAGTACCATCCGTACGGTCAAAGCCAACCTCCTCGAGGGGGCGATCCTCGTCATCTTCACGCTGTTCTTGCTGCTGGGCAACCTTCGGGCGGCCCTGATCACCGCGGCGGTCATACCGCTCTCGATGCTGTTCACCATCACCGGCATGGCCGCAAACAAGGTCTCCGGCAACCTCATGAGCCTCGGGGCGCTCGACTTCGGGCTGATCGTCGACGGGGCCGTCATCATCATCGAGAACTGTCTCCGGCGCTATGCGCAGGAGCAGGGCAGGTTGGGTCGTCTGCTGACCCGTGAGGAGCGCCTGGCGCTCGCCTTCGAAGCCACCCGCGAGGTCCGCGGAGCGACGATGTTCGGCGAGCTGATCATCGCCATCGTCTACGTCCCGATCTTCGCCCTGACGGGAGTCGAAGGGAAGATGTTCCACCCCATGGCCTTCACCGTCGTGGCCGCGCTGCTGGGAGCGATGGTCCTCTCGGTGACGTTCGTGCCCGCGGCCGTGGCGATCTTCATCACCGGTAAGGTCTCCGAGCACGAGAACGTGGCTGTGCGCGGGGCCAAGTCCTTCTACCTGCCGCTGCTACGCTCCCTGATGCGCGCGCGCGTCGCCGTCGTGGCGGCCAGCGTGGCGCTGCTCGCCGTCGCTTTGGCCGCGGCGACGCGTCTGGGAAGCGAGTTCATGCCCAGTTTGGACGAGGGAGACATCACGCTCCATGCCTTACGTATCCCCGGGACCAGCCTTAGCCAGGCAGTCGAGATGCAATCGGTGCTCGAGGCTAAGGTGAAGTCGTTCCCGGAAGTGGACAAGGTCTTCGGCAAGATCGGCACCGCCGAGATTGCCACCGACCCGATGCCGCCGAGCGTCGCGGATACCTACGTCATGCTGAAGCCCAGGAGTCAATGGCCTGATCCGCGTAAACCGAAGGCCCAGCTCGTCCGAGAACTAGAGGAAGCGGTGAAGCTCATACCGGGTAACAACTACGAGTTCACCCAACCTATCCAGATGCGCTTCAACGAACTCATCTCGGGTGTCCGAACCGACGTGGCCGTCAAGGTCTATGGAGATGACCTCGACTTAATGCTCGCCTCGGCCAAGCGGATCGAGTCGATACTGAGCTCGATCCCTGGCTCGGCGGACGTCAAGGTAGAGCAGGTCACGGGCCTTCCTTTGCTGACGGTCCGTCTGGACCGTGAGGCGCTCGCCCGCTACGGTCTCTCTGCGCAGGATGCCCAGCAAGTCGTCGCCACCGCTATGGGCGGAACACCTGCTGGCGAGGTCTTCGAGGGCGACCGGCGCTTCGATATCGTCGTACGCCTGCCGGAATCCCTTCGTAACGACATCGCCGCATTGGCTGATCTGCCCGTGCAATTACCGCTTCGGGCGGCTGGCGCTCCTCGTGCGTTCATCCCGCTGCGGGAGGTCGCCGCGGTAGAGGTAGCGCAGGGTCCTAATCAGATCAGCCGCGAAAACGGTAAGCGGCGAGTCGTCGTGACGGCCAACGTGCGCGGCCGGGATCTGGGTTCGTTTGTCGAGGAGGCGCAACGGGTGGTCAGGGATGCCGACGTCGTCCCCCCGGGGTATTGGTTGGAATACGGAGGCACCTTCGAGCAGCTCATCTCGGCGAGCAATCGGCTCAAGCTCGTCGTCCCGGCGGCGCTGCTGTTGGTCTTCGGCCTGCTGTACCTAAGTTTCCGCAGCGTGAAGGATTCGCTCCTCGTGTTCACGGGCGTCCCGCTCGCCCTCACGGGGGGAGTCGCCGCCCTGTGCCTGCGGGATATTCCGTTCTCGATCAGCGCCGGGGTCGGCTTCATCGCCCTCTCAGGGGTGGCGGTGCTCAACGGGCTCGTCATCATCAGCTTCATTCGCGCGTTGCGCGCGCAGGGACGTCCGTTGGAGGCGGCGATCGAAGAAGGATGCCTTACGCGTCTTCGCCCGGTGCTCATGACCGCTCTGGTCGCCGGGCTCGGCTTCATTCCCATGGCTCTTGCAACTGGCCCAGGCTCAGAGGTGCAGCGTCCGCTGGCGACCGTCGTGATCGGAGGCATCATCAGTTCGACCTTGCTCACCCTCGTCAGCCTGCCGGTGCTCTACCGCATGGCCCATGGGGACGATGCGGAGGCGGGGGGAGACCGCGCCAGCCAAGGATGATCCACCCTCTCCGACGCAAGTCCCGAGCGTATCCGAGGGTCCGTCCCGCGGGTTGCCTTCTGCGGGGCGACCTTGTCCCGGCGCCAGGTCGAAGGTTTACATATTCGACGACGAAGGTATCCCTGCGGAGATGATTCGTGTATGGTTGGCCTTGGTCCTGTCCTGCTCCGCCGGCTTCGCTTGGGCCCAGACGCTGCGGCAGGCTTCGCCCTGGGCTGCCGGAGTAGGCCTCGCCGATCGGATCGCGGACCGGCCGGCCGACTGGCCGCTGCTCACCGCGCAGTTCGGCCAGGTGACCCCGGAGAACTGCATGAAGCCGGCGGCGCTGCGTCCGACTGAACAGTCGTGGAATTTCGAGCAGGCCGACCGCTTCGTGGCGTTCGCTAACTCGAAGGACCTCAAGGTCGTGGGGCATTGTCTGGTCTGGGCCAAGGATGACCGCACGCCGGCGTGGTTCTATCAGGACGGCGCGGCTCCGGCCACGAAGGAAGTCCTGCTGGCCCGCATGAAGTCGCATATCGAGACGGTCGTCGGCCGCTACAAGGGCCGCATCGCGACCTGGGACGTGGTCAACGAGGCGCTCGACGACGGTAAGCCCGAACTACGTGACTCCGGCTGGCTGCGCATCGTCGGCGAGGAGTTCATCGCCCGCGCCTTCGAATACGCCCATGCGGCGGATCCGTCGGCCCAGCTCATCTACAACGACTATAACAACGAGCTGGACGGCAAGCGGGAGAAGATGCTGGCGTTGCTGGCCAGGCTCAAGGCGCGGAATACCCCGATCCACGCCGTCGGCCTCCAAGGCCACTACGAGATCGATCGCGTGCCCTACGATCAGCTCGAAAAGACCCTGGTCGCCCTCCGGGCCATCGGCATGAAGGTCGTGGTGTCAGAGCTCGATATCGACGTCATCCCCCGCAGCCGATGGTGGGCCGATAATAACAGTCACCGCGCCGAGATGGCGAAGATCAACCCTTACGTCGACGGCTGTCCGCCGGAGATCCTCGCCCGCCAGGCCGAACAGTATGCGCAGCTCTTCCGACTCTTCCGCAAGTATGACGACGTCATCGCCCGCGTGTCGTTCTGGAACCTCCATGACGGCCAGAGCTGGCTCAACGACTTCCCGTGGAAGCGCGTGAACCACCCGTTGCTCTTCGATCGCCAGGGCAAGCCCAAGCCGGCTTTCGACGCGGTGATGAAAGAACTGACGGCGGCCCTCGCTCCGTCCCGGGCCATCGAGAAGGCCCATGCCGAGACCTGGCGTCGCTTCGTGGACGAGCACGGCATCGTCCGTGACTACGTCGGCGAGCTGCCCACGCCGGAGGACTGCCGCCTCGGCAAGCCCAACGCCATCGGCTGGTGGAGTCCGATCGAGAACGGGCCGATGTTCACCGGCATGTATCTCCATGCCATGGTCGAACGGGCCCGCCGTTCCGGTTCGGCCTCCGACCAGGAAAAGGCCCGCAAGCTCGCGCAGGGGCTCCTCAAGTGCGCCTCCGTCTCCGATGTCCCTGGTTTCGTCGCCCGTGGCGTCGGTTCCGACGGCAAGTGTCATTACCCGCTGAGTTCCGATGACCAGATGCATCCTTGGTTCCTCGGGCTGCAGGCTTATCTCGGCAGTGAGATTCCGGCCGCCGACGAGCGTAAGTTCCTCGTAGCCAAGGTCCGCGAGGTCGCCGACGCGCTCGAGTCGTACGGATGGAAGGTCCCGTGCGACGGTGCTTTCAAGGGCGGGTTCCGCGGTGGTTTCAAGGGCGAGCATTTCCGCGACGCGGCACGTTATCTTCATATCTTGCGGGCCACCTACGAGATGACCGGCGACGCCGTCTGGCTGGAGCGATATCGTCGGGCGCTGGACGAGAAGCCGGCGGGTTCGGCGGAGACGCGCCGGGAGATCTGCGCCTTGGGCTGCCCGCGCGACCTCGGTTTCATCCCGACCCTGGAGACGAATCAGTTCTGGATCTACGTCGGCACGCAGGCGGGGCTGGCCCGGCTGGCTTCCGTCGAGACGGATTCCGCCACCCAGTCCGCCTACCGAAAGGGCCTAGCCGTTACTGCCGAACACGCGCTGGCTTCGGTCGACACCCACGCGAGGTTCGACAACGCCGACCAAGGTTTCTTCGGCACCGCGGACTGGCGGGCCGCCCATCCGACCTGGTTCCCGCAGCCCACGCAGGCCGAGGCCGAGCGTCTCGCCAAGATCGTCGATTTTAAGAAGCGCGGCCCGCGGAAGAATTACGAAGCGACTTGGATGCGCCATCCCTTGGCCGCGGCGGCGATCGTCGCCTTGGCTGGGGAGACATCAGCCCGTCCGGCTGTCTTGAAAGCCGTCAGGCACTACGACTACGCCAAACTGAACATGGCGGAGTTCTTCTTCGCGGAGGTCGCTTATTACGCCCTGCCCGAGGCGAAGTGAGGCTTACTTCGAGGAAGCGGCCGGACGGAGCTTGTCGCCCAGGGCCTTGGCTCGTTGGCGGTAGTCGGCCGCCTTGGCCGCGTCCTTAGGCAGGCCGTCCTGACCTTTCTCGTAGCCGAAGGCGAACCAGTACAGCGCCTGGAGTCCCGCTTCGTCCTCTTGCTTGGACATGCTTTCCATCGCGGCGCGAAGCTGTTCCGGCTGGTTCCGAAGCTTGTGCGAAGTCACGTCGAAGACCGCCCGCGGATAGCCGAGCCGGGCTGATTTTTCCAGCCACTCGAAACCTTCGTCTCCGGTCGCGACGCGCTGGGTGAGCACGAAGTGGAGATACCACATGGCTTCGGCGTCGCCGGTTGCCGCCATCGCCCGGAGGCTGGCCATCGCGTAATCGGCCACCGGCATCAGCTCGTCCTTCAAGGAGGATTTCATCCAGGCGCTGGTGCGATCCTCGTAGCGGCTTTGGCCGGCGGAGACAAGGAGGGCCCGGATGGCTTCGGCCTCCTTGGCCGGCAGGCCTTCGAGCGACTGCTCGGCCTTGGCCTGCAGGGCGGAGCCGTCCCAGGCGGGCTTGGCGGAATTACGCGTCAGCATGTAGCCGAGGGCGGTGACGATCAGCAGGAGGGCGGCGACGAAGGTCTTCAGGGACTTGCTCATGCGCGGATGCTTGCCTTGCCCCGGAAGCAGGAAAGCGGATACCGCCGGCTTGAAAGAAAAAGACATTCTTTAGATTTTTTAAGACATATGCGGCAGGTCGGTTAGGGCGGTCCCGGGGCTTGCCAGGTTCCGTTGGTGGCCTAATTTCAGGTCACCCCATGAAGACTCCCGCTATTTCCTTCCTCGCCCTCGTGGCGTCCCTCGTCGTCGCCTTGGCCGCGCCGAACTACGCCATCCAGCCGGTGCTGCATCCCGGCACGGAAAAGCGTCATGAATCCTTCAACGAGATCTCGAAGAAGGGCGAAGCCCAGCTCGTCTTCCTCGGCGACTCGATCACCCATGGTTGGGATCGCAGCCCCGAGGTCCGCGCCATCTGGGACAAGACCTGGGCCCCGCTCAAAGCCGCCAACTTCGGCATCGGCGGCGACCGCACCGAGCACGTCCTGTGGCGCCTCGAGCATGGTAATTTCGACGGACTCAAGCCGAAGGCCGTCGTGCTGATGATCGGCACGAACAACACCGGCCACCAGGGTCGCCCGCAGAAGGAGCTCGACGGCGCCGTCTACCAGTGCACCGCCCAGCAGACCGCCGAAGGCGTCAAGGCCATCATCGCCAAGCTCCAGCAGAAGTGCCCCGACGCCAAGATCCTCGTCCTCGCCATCTTCCCCCGCGGCGCGAACAAGGACGACAAGTTCCGCCAGCAGAACGAGGCCACCAACGCCATCGTGAAGGGCTTCGCCGACGACAAGAAGGTCTTCTTCCTCGATATCGGCGCGAAGTTCCTCGAAGCCGACGGTACGCTCTCCAAGAGCATCATGCCCGACCTCCTGCACCCGAACGCCAAGGGCTACCAGATCTGGGCCGACGCCATCGAGGCCAGGGTCAAGGAGCTGCTGAAGTAAGCCGGCAGTGAGGCAAGGAGAAGGGCCGCCCAACCGGGCGGCCCTTTCTGCTTCCTGGCGCCTGAGTTCAGGCCTGCTTCAGCGAGGCCATGTCGATCACGAAACGGTAACGGACGTCCTGTTTGATCATGCGGTCCCAGGCCTCGTTGATCTGCTGGATCGGGATGAGTTCGATGTCCGAGACGATTCCGTGCTTCGCGCAGAAATCGAGCATCTCCTGGGTCTCGGCGATGCCGCCGATGCAGGAGCCGGCGAAGTTACGGCGCGGCATGATCACGCTGAAGGCGTGGACCGCGAGGGGCTTCTCGGGCACGCCGACGAGGCAGAGCGTGCCGTCGAGCTTGAGCAGCGCCATGTAGGCGTTGAGGTCGTGCTGGGCCGACACGCAGTCCAGGATGAAGTCGAAGGAGCAGCCGTGCTTGGCCATCGCGGCGGGGTCGGTGGAGACCACGACCTCGTGGGCGCCGAGGCGGAGGCCGTCGGCGACCTTGGAGGGCGAGGTGGTGAACAGTACGACGTGGGCGCCGAAGGCGCGGGCGAACTTCACGCCCATGTGGCCGAGGCCGCCGAGGCCGACGACGCCGACCTTCTGGCCCGGGCCGACCTTCCAGTGGCGGAGCGGCGAGTAGGTCGTGATGCCCGCGCAGAGCAGGGGGGCGGTGGCCGCGAGGTCCAGACCCTGCGGGACGCGGAGGGTGAAGGCTTCGTCGACGACGATGGCGGAGGAATAGCCGCCAAAGGTATGGCCGCCGAGGTGCTTGTCGGGGCTGTTATAGGTGAAGGTGGCGCCGGTGAGGCAGAACTGTTCGAGGCCCTTCTGGCAGCTCGGGCACGTGCGGCAGGAATCGACCATGCAGCCCGTGGCGCCGATGTCGCCGACCTTGAGCTTGGTCACCTTGGAGCCCACCGCCGTGACGCGGCCGATGATCTCATGGCCCGGGACGCAGGCGTAGTTCGTGCCCGGCCATTCGCCGCGGGCGGTGTGCACGTCGGAATGGCAGACGCCGCAGTAGAGGATCTCCATTGCGACGTCGGTCGGGCCGGGCGCGCGCCGGGCGATCTGCATCGGGGCGAGCAGGGAAGTGGGGGCGGAAGAGCCGTAGGCCTTGGCGGTGGTGGTCATGGTCAGACCGCCATCTAAGGTCGGAAATCCGCTCTGCGCAAGCCGCGTGGGCTCTTCAGCCCTCGGTCGGGTCGTAGAGGCCTTGGCGGACGACGAAGCGGATGACGCCGGCGACGTCATGGACGCCGAGCTTGCGCATCAGGTTCGTGCGGTGGTTCTCGACGGTCTTGGCGCTGATATCGAGTTTCACCGCGACTTCCTTGCTCGAGTAGCTCTTGGCCAGCAGCACCGCGATCTCCTTCTCGCGGTCGGTGAGGGTCGCGCCCTTGGCGTCGACGTCGCTCTCGGGAGCCGTGAGCGCGTCGGCCATCGCCTTCTGGAAGGCTTCGCTGAACCAGGTGTCGCCGGCGGCGACGGCGTCGACGGCCTGGCGGAGTTCGGAAAGGCGGGCGCTCTTGGGCACGTAGCCGCGGACGCCGGCCTTGAGGAGCCCGCGGGCGAGCTGCTTCTCGGACTTCGCCGAGAAGATCAGCACCTTGAGGTCGGGTTGCGTCTCATGCAGCTGGCGGAGGACCTCCAGGCCGCTGATGCCGGGCAGGAGGATGTCGAGGATGAGGATGTCCGGCTTGAGCTGCTTGGCCAACGCCAGGCCCTCGTGGCCGTCCGCGGTGGAGCCCAGCACGCGGTAAGCCCCGCGGGCTTCGAGCATCTCGATGATCAGCTCGCAGATGGCCGTCTGATCTTCCACGACCACGACGGATTTCGCCTTGCGGACAGAGTTCTTCATGGGGGTCTGCCAAGATGTTGGCCTCCCCCCGGCCGCAGGCGAACGCAAAAACGACTGCGATAATTATCTTATTCCGCCGCCGGATCGACCAGGCCCTGCCGGACCACGAAACGGACCAGGCCGGCCACGTCGCGGACCCCGAGCTTGCGCATCAGGTTGGCCCGGTGGTTCTCGGCGGTCTTGATGCTGATATGCAGGCGGCTGGCGACCTCCTTGCTGCTGTGGCTCTGGGCGATGAGGACGGCGATCTCCCGTTCGCGGGGGGTCAGCTGGTCGATCATGCCGTCGCCGAGGAAGGAAGGGGAGGCGAGGGCCTGCCGGACCGTGCGGCTGAAGTCTTCGTTGAACCACGTGTTGCCGAGGGCGACGGCCTCGAGCGCCTTGCGGAGTTCCGACAACGGGCCGTTCTTGTTCACGAACCCATGGATGCCGGCCTGCATCAGCGCGCGGACGATATGGGGCTCCTGCTTGCCCGAGAAGATGAGGACCTTCATGTAGGGCAGGCTGCCGCCGAGCCGGCGGAGGATCTCGATGCCACCCACGCCCGGCATGATCACGTCGAGCACCAGGATGTCGGGCTTGAGGCGCAGGGCCAGTTCGATGGCGCTGAGGCCGTCGCAGCCCTTGCCGGCGAGTTCGCATTTCGGGTGCGTCGCGATCATCTCCGCCACCAGGTCGCAGACCGCCGACTGGTCCTCCACGACGAGCACGCGCTTCTTGGCGTCAGGCGCCGCCGGGACGGACGGCCTGGCCGGGTGCGGGTAGCTGGGGAGTCCGGCCGGCGGCCGGGTGACACGGATTTTTCGCAATGATGTCTTCATGGAACAGATACATGAGATATCTCCGGAATTGTGCCACGAGTATCAACGGAAAGACGATGGGGCTTATACCTCATCAATGAATAAGAGAAATGGATTAGCATTGTTGCTCGCCCTGCTGGCCATGGCGATATGTCTGGCGACGACCTTCCTCCTGTCCGCTTTCATGCATACGGAAAGCGCTGCGGCGAGGTTGGGCTTGCGTCACGCAGGCCTGCGCTGGGCGGCTCAATCCGCGGCTTTAAGGGGGTTGGCTGAGCTGCAGTTCGCCGCCGGATCGGATCAGGCCCATACCTTCCGTCGGGAAGGTCCCACCGCCTGGGCGGGTCGCGGGATTTGCCGGACGGAGCTGGGAGGTCAGGCCGAACTTGCGGGGGTTCGCTGGTGTTGGT
>JBEDDU010000171.1:0-2923 GCA_041176065.1 Verrucomicrobiota bacterium
TGGTAGGTGCCGGTGATTCGCGACCGTCCCTGGTCGTCGATCGGTCCGTCGAGCGGGTGTTCAGGTTCTGCGGTGGCGCCGGGGACGGCGGCGGGGACGGTCTTGCCCTTGGCGTCCGTCCACACGATGCGCACGAGGCCGCTGTGACGCGGATTCGCCACGCCGATGGTCCTGCGCGTGGCGCTGAACTTCATGAAGTCGCCGCCCTGCACGGCGAAAGTCTGCTGGTACCATCCGTCCAGGCCTTCGCGGCCGTCTTGCGAGATGATTAGCTTGTCGCCGTCGCTCGAGAACGTCGGACGAATCTCATCGCGCGGGCTCTGTTCGGCCCAATGGCCGGCGGGTGCGGCGAAGGCGCCCAGCGTCAGGCTAAGCGTGGCCAGCAGGATGAGGGCGGGGCGGCTCATGCGCCTATCCAAGCCCTCCGCCGGGAGAGGGCAACGGCTTATCGTCGCTCAGGGCTGCCTGACCCGCAGGTTGCGGTATTCGACCTTCATCGGCGGGCCGACGTGCACCTGGACGCCGAGCTTGCCTTCGGGGTGGCGGGCGGCCGCGTCGTCGTCGATGACCACGCTCATGACATGTCCGTTGAGGAGGTGCACCTGCGTGCCGCCGCGCACGATGAGATGGTATTCGTTCCAATCGCCGTCGCGGATGAACGTCGCGAGTTCCTTCGGGTCGCCGACCGAGCCCACGACTTCGGCTTTGCGGCCCGGACGGATGCGGGTGATCTGGCCGCGCAGGGCGTTGAAGGTGCGGCCGCGTTCTTCGTAGTTCTGGCCGGTGTGCTTGTTCTGGCCGTCGATGTCGGCCTGGGGACCGGTCAGGGCGAAGGTCAGTCCGGCGACATCCGCGCTATGGTAGTTGATGCCGCTGTTGCCGCGGTCCGAGATCCGATACTCCGCCTTGAGCTCGAAGTCGCCGGGCAGGCTGCCTTCCCAGATGATGAAGGTGTTGCGCTTCACGATGGTCTCCGGGGTGATCTCGCCGATGATCGCGCCGCCTTCGCATCGCCAATACTTCGGGTCGCCTGACCAGCCTTGGAGCGTCTTTCCGTCGAAGAGGCTCTTCCATCCCAAGGTTTCTTCGGCCGAAGGGACGGGCATGGTCTGCTTCGGCGTCGGCGGGATGACCTCGGCGGCGCCGAGGTGGAGGCTGACGGCGAGCAGGAGGGGCAGGGCGTTCATGGGGGATGGCTTGATTAAAGTGGAAGCCCGCCGAGGTCGCTCCTAAAACCATCCCATCCCCGCCCATGGCCGCCACCGACCGACCGCTCGCCAACCGCATCCTCTGGGGGCTCCTCTTCGGGGTCGTCGCCGGTCTCGCCACCTTGGCCTTGGGGCAAGCCTCGCCCGCGTCGCTCGCGTTCATGCGCAAGGTCTCGACGGACGTCTTCGACCCGCTGGGCCAGGTCTTCCTTAGGCTCCTGTTCTTCGTGGTCATCCCGCTGGTCTTCGCCTCGCTCGCCGCCGGCGTCGCGCAGCTCGGGCGCCTCGACCGTCTCGGGCCTCTCGCCGGACGGACGTTCGCGCTCTTCTTCCTCAACATGGCCATCGCCGTGGGGCTCGGCCTGCTAATGATGGACATCCTCCGGCCGGGTGACCATCTCGACGCAGGCGCGAAGACGATGCTGATGCAGGAGTTCGGCGGCGCCGCGCAGAAGCACGTGACCACCGCCGCGGCGCAGCCGTCCCTCTCGCTGTCCGGTATCGTGGAGATGTTCATGCCTAAGAACCTTTTCGGGGCCGTCGTCGGTCATACCAACGGCACCATCGGCGAGGTCCTGCCGCTCATCGTCTTCGCCTTGCTCGTGGGCGTGGTCGGTACGCAGCTCGCCGAAGCCAGGCGTCAGCAGCTCCTGTCGGCGCTCGACCTCGTCTCCGAGCTGATGACCGGCATCGTCCGGCTCGCGCTGAAGCTCGCGCCTTATGCCGTGCCGCTGATGATCTACGGCGTCGTGGTGAAGGTAGGCCTGGATATCCTGGTCGCCCTCGGGGTCTTCGCCCTCGGCTGCCTGGCGGTCATGCTGCTCCACCTCTTCGGGACGATGTCCTTGTGGCTGCGCCTCTGGACCGACCGTAAGCCGCTGGCGTTCTTCCGCGATATCCGCGGGGTGCTCGTGACCGCATTCTCCACGAGTTCGAGCAACGCGACCCTCCCGGCGGCTTTGGAGTGCTCGCAGAACGCCCTCGGTCTCAAGCCCAGCGTCGCGGGCTTCGTGCTCCCCCTAGGCACTACGATGAACATGAGCGGCACGGCCCTTTACGAAGGCTGCGTGGTGCTCTTCGTCGCCCAGGTCTTCGGCGTCGACCTTTCCGTCGGCCAGCAGCTGACCTTGCTTTTCCTGTCCGTCCTCAGCGCGGTCGCCGTCGCGGGCATCCCGGGTGGCTCCTTGCCGCTGATCGCCGGTCTGCTCGTCACGTTCGGCATCCCGCCCGAAGGCATCGGCATCGTGCTCGGCGTGGACCGCGTCCTCGACATGGCGCGATCCACCCTGAACGTGGGCTGCGATCTGGCGGTCGCCGCCGTCATCGACGAGCGCGAGCGCCAGGCCGACGCGGGCTCGGCTCAGAGCTGACGCAGGAGCACGACGCCGACGATGGCGACCGCGCCGCCGACCCAGAGGCGCCAGGAGGGACGCTGGCCTTCGACGCCCCACTGCATGATCAGGCCGATCAGCGGCGTCAGCGCCACGACGCTCAGCACCAGCGCGGCGTCGTGCTTGGTGAGCGCCCACTGATAGCACGCCACGCCCAAGGCGGGACCGGCGAGGCCGTTCATCAGCATCCAGACCGGCGCGGTGCGCCAGGCGTAGGGACGGGTGACGCGCGCCAGGAGGCCGTCCTTGCGGGCCGACCAGAGGACGAAGAGCAGGACGATCGGCACGCCGCCGAGCAGGCGCACGAACCCTTGGGCGAAGCCG
>JBEDDU010000172.1:0-3730 GCA_041176065.1 Verrucomicrobiota bacterium
GGGCGTCGCCCAGGTCAGCGGACAGGTACTGACCCACTTCACGGTGCGCGAAGAACGCGGCCAGCCCCGCTACGGCATCACTTCCGACGCCGCGGCGCCGGCGTTCCACATCCGCAAGTCCTTGCCGCCGGTGCTGACGATCTACGCCCAGAACGACATGATCAGCCGCGCGGAGGGGAACCAGTTCTTCGTAGCCACCTTGAAGGCGGCCGGTCACACCGAGAACTACTCCCTCCGCGTCGAAGGACGCGACCACGCCACCGTCGGCCATGGCCTCCGCCACCTCGACGACCCCGCCCGTCTCGCGATCCTTAACTTCATCGCCAAGCAGTCCGCCCACCGCTGAGCAAACCTGGCCCTCATGTCCTCGGGCGCTCCGGCCCACTTGTCCTCGAAATCAATGCTCCTCCGTCTCTCCCTCCTCTGCCTCTGCGCGCTCCGCCTCACCGCCGCGGAGACCTATGACCTCGTCGTCTACGGCGGCACGTCGGCCGGGGTCATCGCCGCCGTCCAGGCGAAGAAGATGGGCAAATCCGTCGTCATCGTCGGCCCCGACCGGCACCTCGGCGGACTCAGCAGCGGCGGCCTCGGCTACACCGACACGGGCAACAAGGCCGTCATCGGCGGGCTGGCCCGCAACTTCTACCACCGCGTCTGGATCGAATATCAGAAGGATTCGACCTGGGCCTGGCAGCGTCCCGAGGCCTTCGGCAACAAGGGCCAGGGCACGGTGGCGATGGACAAGGATGAGCGCACGATGTGGATCTTCGAGCCGAGCGTGGCCGAGAAGGTCTTCGAGGATTACGTGAAGGAATACGGCCTGACCGTCCTCCGCGACGAATGGCTCGACCGCGCCAAAGGCGTGCGCGTCGAGAACGGACGCATCACCCAGATCACGATGCTCTCCGGAAAATCCTTCTCCGGAAAGATGTTCATCGACGCCACCTACGAAGGCGACCTGCTCGCCGCCGCCGGCGTCAGCTATCACGTAGGCCGCGAAGCCAACTCCGTCTACGGTGAGACCTGGAACGGCAACCAGGTGGGGATCCTCCACCATGGCCACCACTTCGGCGCGGTGAAGAAGCCGATCAGCGCCTACAAGGTCCCCGGCGACCCGTCCTCGGGCCTGCTCCCCCGCATCTCGGCCGAACCCCCGGGCGTCCGCGGCGAAGGCGACAAGCGCGTCCAGGCCTATTGCTTCCGCTGGTGCGCGACGGACCATCCCGACAATCGCATCCCTTTCCCGAAGCCCGCGAACTATGACGCTTCGCAATATGAACTGCTCGTCCGCGTGCTCGAGGCCGGCTGGCGCCAGACGTTCCATAAGTTCGACCTCCTGCCTAACCGCAAGACCGACACAAACAACCACGGCCCGTTCAGCTTCGATAACATCGGCATGAACTACGACTACCCGGAAGCCTCCTACGAGCGCCGCCGGGAGATCATCCAGGAGCACCGCGACTACCAGCAAGGCTTGCTCTGGTTCCTCGCCAACGACCCCCGCGTCCCGGCCGACGTCCGCGAGGAGGCCAACCGCTGGGGCCTGCCGAAGGACGAATTCAAGGACAACGGCCACTGGCCGCACCAGATCTACGTCCGCGAGGCGCGGCGCATGGTCGGCTCGTTCGTGATGACCGAAAACGAACTCACGAAGAAGAAACCCACCCCCGATTCCGTCGGCATGGGCTCCTACACCATCGATTCCCACAACGTGCGCCGTTACGTGACCCCCGAAGGCAACGTCCAGAACGAAGGCGACATCGGCGTGCCGATCTCCCCCTACTCCATCGCCTACGGCGCCCTGGTGCCCAAGCGCGGCGAATGCGCCAACCTCTTCGCGCCGGTCGCCTGCAGCGCCACGCACATCGCCTACGGCTCGATCCGCATGGAGCCCGTCTTCATGATCCTCGGCCAATCCGCCGCCACGGCGGCCGTGCTCGCGATCGACGGCAATCTCGCCGTCCAAGACGTACCCTACGCCGCCCTGCGCGAACGCCTCCTCGCCGACGGCCAGGTCCTGGAACACGCCTCCTCCAAGGAAACCCCGAAAGGCCATGGCGCCGGCAAGTCGACGGAATCCCTCCCCGGCGTGACGGTGGATGATGACGCTGCAGAGCGCACGGGCGCCTGGAAACATAGTTCCGCCAACGGCGGCTTCGTCGGTTCCGGCTATCACCACGACGACAGGGGCAAGGAAGGCCCCGCGAGCGCCAAGTTCACGGCCAAGCTCCCGAAAGCCGGCAAGCACGAGGTCTTCCTCGCCGTCGTGCCCAACGCTAATCGTGCGACCAAGGCCAAGGTGCGCATCATCCATGCGGGTGGCCAGACCGACCTCGTGGTCAACCTGACGAAGGGTCCGGCTGATCATCTGGTGTCCCTGGGCACCTATGATTTCTCCGACCAGACGGCCGCCTCGGTCATCATCTCGAACGAGGCCGCCGAAGGCTACGTGGTCATCGACGCGGTGAACTGGCAGGCTCGTTGAGTCGCTAGGGGGATTCCCCCTACTAATCGATTGAAACCCTTCGGCATAGGGAGTGTCATAACGACATCCCCTATGCGCTTTCCGACGCTCGCCTGCCTCTCCCTTGCCGCCGGCCTGACGGCCGCCGACGCGACGAACGAGCCCGTCCGCTTCAACCGGGACATCCGCCCGTTGATGTCCGACACCTGCTTCCATTGCCACGGTTTCGACCCGAAGTCGCGCAAGGGCGGGCTGCGTCTGGATTTACGCGAAGAAGCGCTCAAGGCCGGCAAGAGCGGGGAGATCGCGATCGTCCCGGGCAAGCCCGAGGAGAGCGAGATCATCAAACGCATCTTCTCGACCGATGCCGCGGAGGTGATGCCCGAGAAGGAGGCGCACAAGACGCTGACACCCGCGCAGAAAGAACTCTTCCGCCGATGGGTCGCCGAGGGCGCCGTCTATGAGCCGCACTGGGCTTACAAACCGCTGGAGATGCCGGCGATCCCTCCGCTGCCGGCGGGCGGGAAGAATCCGATCGACGCCTTCATCGGCGCCAAGCTCGCCGAGAAGAAGATCAAGCCCTCGCCCGAAGCGACCAAGGAACGCCTCCTCCGCCGCGTGTCGCTCGACCTCACCGGCCTTCCGCCCACGCCGGCCGAGACCGCCGCCTTCCTGGCCGACAAGTCCCCTGATGCCTACGAGAAGCAGGTCGACCGCCTGCTGGCCTCGCCGCGTTTCGGCGAACGCATGGCGGTCTGGTGGCTCGATGTCGCCCGCTTCGCCGATACGGTCGGCTACCACGGTGACCAGAACCAGCGGATCTTCCCTTACCGCGACTACGTCATCAAGGCCTTCAACGAAAACAAGCCCTTCGACGTCTTCACGCGCGAGCAGCTCGCCGGCGACCTCCTGCCGAACCCGACCGAAGAGCAGCTGGTGGCGAGCGGCTACAACCGCCTGAACATGATGACCCGCGAAGGCGGGGCCCAGGCCAAGGAGTATCTTGCCAAATACGGCGCCGAGCGCGTCCGTTCGGTCTCCAACGCCTGGCTGGGCAGCACCTTCGGCTGCGCGGAGTGCCACGACCATAAGTTCGACCCGATCAAGTCCGCCGACTTCTATACGCTCCAGGCGTTCTTCGCCGACGTGAAACAGTGGGGCGTCTACGCCGACTATTCCTACACCCCGGAGCCCGAACTGAAGGGCGTCGGCAACGACCATCCGTTCTACCCTGAAATCCGCTCGAAGAACGCCTACCTCAGCAAG
>JBEDDU010000173.1:0-4593 GCA_041176065.1 Verrucomicrobiota bacterium
CCTTCGTGAGCGCGATGAGCGGCGAGATCGTCGTGCTCGGCGGCCTGCAGCGCAAGGTGAACACCAAGTCAACCTCGCGTCTCGGCCCCATCCCGATCCTCGGCGACCTCTTCGGTTCCTCCACCGACCTCGAGGAGAAGCAGGAGCTGATCATCTTCCTCCGCCCGTACGTGCTCAACGGCTCCGCCGTCGACAACCTCGACGCCCTCGGCCGCGCCACCTCCAGCGTGATCGGCCCGGACGTGCAGAAGGTCATCGACAACGTCCCCGGCAAGGCCCCCGCCGCTCCCGAGAAGAAGTGACATGCTGACCGTCGACCGGCACGGACTGCCCTCGGCCCTTGCCGAGCGCCTGACCGACGAGGCCCGCGCCGCGTTCGCGGAGACGCCGCGCGAAGCCCGCTTCAAGTTCCTCGCCGGCGCCCTCGGCCTCGACGAGGCCGCGCTCCTCGCCGAACTCGCCCGGCTCACGGGCCTCGAGGTCCTCGATGAGCCCGCCATCGATCCGGACGGGATGAAGATCCTGCCCGCGCGCATCGCCTCCGAGGCCCAGGTCGTCCCGACCCTGCTCCCCGGCGGCGAGGTCGGCCGCCTCCGCCTCGTCACGGCCCTGCCGCCTGACACCGACACGGCCGACTGGGTCGCGACCTTCGCCGCCCGCCGCCCGCAGTGGTACCTCGCGCCCCCCGAACGCGTCGCCGCGCTCATCAACGAGAACTACGGCGTGGGTTCCGGCAGCCTCGAGGACGAGGGCGACGACCTCCCCGCCGCCGAGGCGGTCGCCGACGTCGAGGCCGACCAGGACGCCGCGGTCGTCCGCTTCGTCACCGAGGTCCTCACCCAGGCCGTCGCCGAAGGCGCGACGGACGTCCACTTCGAGCCGCAGGAGAACAACCTGCGCATCCGCTACCGCGTCGACGGCATCCTCATCCCGATCCCGCTGCCCGACAACCTCGCCCGCTTCCAGGACGCGATCATCTCGCGCCTGAAGATCATGGCGCGCCTCAACATCTCGGAACGCCGCCTCCCGCAGGACGGCCGCATCAACTTCCGCGACGGCAAGAACGTCCTCGATATCCGCGTGTCGACCATCCCGACCATCTACGCGGAGTCGGTCTCGCTGCGTCTCCTCAACCAGCGCAAGGAGGCCTACAACATGGACCGCATCGGCATGAACGCCGAGGAGCAGGCCGCCGTCCGCAAGGTCCTCGACTACCCGCACGGCATCATCCTCGTCACGGGCCCGACGGGTTCCGGCAAGTCGACCACGCTCAACGCCTTCCTCCAGGCGATCAACTCGCCCGACATCCGCATCGTGACGATCGAAGACCCGATCGAATACGAGGTGCCCGGCGCCAACCAGGTGCAGACGCGCGCCGAGATCGGCCTGACCTTTGCCGGCGCCCTCCGCAGCACGCTCCGCCAGGACCCCGACGTGATCATGGTCGGTGAGATCCGCGACCTGGAGACGGCCGAGATCTCGATCCGCGCCTCGCTCACGGGCCACCTCGTCTTCTCGACCCTCCACACCAACGACGCCCCGGGCGCCATCACCCGTCTGATCGACATGGGGGTCGAGCCCTTCCTCGTCGGCTCCGCCGTCGAACTGGTCATCGCCCAGCGCCTCGTCCGTCGCCTCTGCGCCGACTGCGCGAAGACGGTCCCGGTCGACCGCGCGAAGCTCCTGCCGGCCCTCCAGACGCTCGGCATGGACGAATCCTTCCTGCAGGGCGTGCCTTCGCTCAAGGAAGCGGTGGGCTGCCGCAAGTGCCGCGGCACGGGCTACCGCGGCCGCGTCGGCGTCTTCGAGATCTTCCACCCGAAGCCCCTCCACGACCTGATCATCAGCCGCATCTCCAACCGCGAGCTGACCGAGAAGGCGATCGAGCTCGGGATGCGCCCCCTCGCCAAGGCCGGCTGGCTCAAGGTCGCCGCCGGTCTCACGACCATCGACGAGCTCGTCCGCAACCTGAGTTCGAACGAATAACGCCGCGATGGCCGTCTTCAACTACACCGCGCGCGACGCCGCCGGCGCCGTGACCGAAGGCACCGTCGACGCCCCCGCGCGCCGCGACGCGCTCCGCAAGCTGCAGGCCCGCGGCCTCAAGCCGCTCAAGGTCGAGGAGGCCGGCGCCGCGACGCGCGCCAAGGAAGCCGCCCGCGAAGGCGGCCCCGCCGACAAGGACCTGATTCCCACGGAGGCCGAGTGCCTGCCGTTCCTCGAGTCGATGGCCGACCTGGTCCGCTCCGGGATGTCCGCCGGCGAAGCCCTCCGCCTCCTCGCCCTCCGCCTCCAGAAATCCCGCCTGCGCGTCCTCTGCGCCGGCCTCTGGTCCAAGCTCGGCGAAGGCCAGAGCCTCTCCGTCGCGATGGGCGGCTACCCGCAGGTCTTCGACGGCCAGACGCTCAACCTCATCGCCGCCGGCGAGGCGACCGGCAACATCCGCGACGTCCTCGAGCGGCTGATCACCCACTTCACGGAGCAGAAGGAGTTCCGCCGCAAGCTGGTCAGCGCGATGGCCTACCCGCTCTTCATCTGCGTGGTCGCCGTGGGCGTGGTGATCTTCTTCGTGCTCTTCCTGCTGCCCCGCCTGCAGACGCTCCTGACCTCCCTGGGCGGCAAGCTGCCGCTCTCGACCAAGCTGCTGATGACCTTCGCCGACGTGTTCGTCGTCGTGGGACCCATCCTCCTGGTGCTCGGCGTCCTGACGGTCATCGGCGTCGCCCGCTGGCGGAAGTCCGAAGAGGGCCGCCTGGCCTCCGACGCCCTGCTGCTCCGCATCCCGTTGGCCGGTTCCTTCGTGATGCGCGTCTCGGTCCTCAATTTCTGCCACACGCTCGCGGTGCTCCTCGAGAACGGCATCACGACCGCCGAAGCCCTCCGCCTCGCCGAGAAGACCGCCCCTAACCGCGCCCTGCGCCAGAAGCTGCGCGAGGCCACCGACCGCGTGCTCGAAGGCGACAGCCTGTCGAAGGCCCTGGCCCGCACCGGTTATTTCCCGCGCCTGCTCCTCGATCGCGTCGCCGTCGCCGAACAGACCGGCAACCTGGCCCCGGGCCTCCGCGACATCTCCCGCTCCTACCGCGCCGAGCTCGACCGCTGGCTCGGCACGATCTCGCAGACGATCTCCGCCTCGGTCCTCGTCGCCGCCTTCTCGTTCGTCGCCTTCATCGCCTTCGCGATCGTCGCCGCCGTCTTCGAAGTCAGCTCGAGCTTCCGCTTCTAAAGGCAGGGTCGGCACCACGTGCTGTCCTCTGTGCAAAGGTGCAAACGTCTCGGCCGCCGCACGGTGGCCGTAGGGTAGGGGCGTGACTACGTCGCGCCCTTCTTATCCTTCGACGCTCGCTCAAAGGGAGACCGGAAACCGGAAGGTTACCTGCGGACATTATATAAAATCTTCAGGTCCTAGGTCTCGGCCCTCAGGTCTCTGGCACGGGTGTTCCGGTACAGGTGCGGGTCCCGGTAAAAATTCAGATCCTGAACCTGTACCCGAACCGGAAGACCTGAACCTGACTCCCGATAGCTGAGGCCCGAGACCTGAAAATAACCCCCAGCTAACTATCCGATCTCCGGTTCCCCTTTGAGTCCTGCATCTCTCTGGTCCACCGAGCCTCTGGGCCTCCGTGCCTCCACGGTTTTCCTCTGGCCCTCCGGCCCTCGTGTCCTCCATTCGTGCCCACGTGTCACCATGCCCACGCGCCCCTCGCGGCTTCGCCGCAGTTGCACCTTTGCACTGTCATTTCGCCTCATCCGGGCCTCCGGCCCTCGTGCCCTCCGGCCCTCGAGTCCTCGCGTTCGGCCGCGTGCCCCCTCGCGGCTCCGTCGCGCCCACCTTTGCACTTTTGCACGCGGCTTCGCCGCAGTTGCACCTTTGCACTGTCATTTCGCCTCATCCGGGCCTCCGAGCCTCTCTTCCGGTCCTCCGGCCCTCGTGCCCTCCGGCCCTCTCTTCAGGTCCTCCGGCCCTCTCTTTATTTACCCTCCGCTCCCTCCGCCTTCACCCCGCTGGGGATCTGGCCGATGAGTTCGAGGGCCGTCAGGGTCGCCTTGAAGGTCACGGTGCCGCCGCCGCCGCGCTCGGTCGTCATGACCATGTCGCCGATCGCGAGGTAAGGCGCGCGCGTCTTCACGCTTTCGTAGAAACGGAGGATGCTGGCGACGTCGGCCTTGCGGCAGCTGAACTGCAGCGAGTGCACGGCGAACTTGCCCGCCTTGGTGGTTTTCGGGGCGTCGGTGTTCGCGTTCAGGCCGGCCTCGCGCGTGGCGTTGACGGCTTCGGCGACCAGCTTGGCCGGATCGTAGCCGTGGCCGGAGTCGAGTCCTTGGACGGCGACGGCGGTGGCGTTGCGCACCTCGCGCTCCTTGGCGAGGATCGCCTTCTGGGCGACGGCGTCGGCTTCGAGCTGACGCCACGTGTCCCAGCCGCCGCGCACGCGCGCCCAGGCGCCGGTCGACCACAGGGTCGCGGCCACGAGCAGCGCGGCGAGCGCCATCACGCGCTCGCGGGGTTTGAGGCTGAAGAAGAAATGTTTCATTGGGCTTGGGGGGCGGGGGCGGCTTCGGCGGTCTTGAGGAGGGCCGCCTGGCGGAAGG
>JBEDDU010000174.1:0-15219 GCA_041176065.1 Verrucomicrobiota bacterium
GCGTCGACGTGGTCGGCCATGTAGCCGGCGACCACCGCGCCGAAGACGCCGACGGTGGCGACGACGGCCGTACCGTAACCGCGGCGCTCCTTAGACAAGGACTCTGAAACCAGCGCGATGCAGCCGCCGAGCTCGCCGGCCAGGCCGAGGCCGGCGACGAAACGCCAGAAGGCGTAGGCTTCGAAGCTATGGACCAGGCCGTTGGCGATGTTCGCGACGGAATAGAGGAGGATCGAGCCGAAGAGCGTGGTCAGGCGGCCCATGCGGTCGCCCAGGACGCCGAAGAAGATGCCCCCGAGGAGCATGCCCATCATCTGCCAGGAAAGGAGGTCCTGATACCAGGGAGCCCCGGTGATCAGGTGGCCGAGCCCAAGCCCGTTGAGACTCTTCTCGCGCACGGTCATGAACAGCGTGAGGTCGTAGATATCTACGAAATAGCCGAGGGCGCCGACGATGACGGCAGGATGCAGGAGATCTTTCCAGAGAGGGCGCGGCTCAGCCGGGAATGCGGGGGTGCTCATGACGGCGGGGTTACGCCTTCAGACCGTGCAGGTTGGCCATGGAAATGCCAGACAACATTGCGCCGGTGACCCCCAGGAAGCCCTGGTCCGTGCCGATGAGGAAGAGGTTCTCGAGGTCGGTCCGGCCGTCGCGCCGTTTGACGGTGGCCCCGTAGATCGCGCCATTGAGATGACCGGTGAACTTACGCACGGTCCGCGGCGTGAAGACGTCGGTCGAAGTCAGCGCGGCGTCGTGCGCGGCGTCCGTCACCGCAGGCAGGTGCCCGCGGGCGACGCGGTTGAGCCGGCCGCACCACTCCTGCTTGCGCGCCTGATACTCGGCTTCGGGCAAGGCGCACCAGGCGTCATGGTTGGCGAGCGAGGTGACCCGCAGCCAGCCTTCGTCCAACGCCCTGCCCTCCCCATACTCATAGTTGTTGGGGATGCAGACCACGCCGGAGCGCGGGTCGACGAGCCCCTGGGGCGCACGGTAGCTGAAGCGCTCGTCGTCGCAGAAGAAGATGATGGTGTCCTTCCAGCCGAAACCCGCGAAGGCGCCCGCGTCGTAGGTGGCGATGGTCTCGGCGTAGCCGAGGCGACCGATCTCGGCGGCCGCGGCCGCCGGCGCGGCGTCGGAACGCAAGCGCATCGTCTCGACGGCTCCGGCCGAGGAGTAGACGGCATCGGCGGTGACTTCGGTGCCGTCGTCAAGGATGAGCGCGGAGGCGCGGCCGGCGCGCACTTCGATGCGCGTCACGCCGCACTTCATGCGCCGCTCGACGCCATGCTCGCGGCAACGGTCGGTCAGCAGGCGGATGACCTGGCGCACACCCACGAAAGGACGCGCGAAACCTTCCCGGAAAAGCGATCGCCACATCACGGCGAACTGCGAGACCTCGATGTCATCCTCCAGGGCGCTGCCGTAGAAACAGGTAGGCAGGAGGAGCATGTCCCGGAGCAGCGGGTCGCCGAGACGTTCGTCGAGGAGGGCACGGGCCGAGCCGCCATGGGCTTCGAGCGCGGCCTCATCCAATCCGGCGATCCAGGCGTCCAGCGCGCGGAAACGATCGACCGAGCCGGGAAACTCCCGGGCGACGTCGGCCAGCATGGCTTCGAAGTCGTTGTTCAGGCGCAGATTCTTGCCCGCCATCGTCACGCGCGAGCCGAGCTGCGGACAGAGGTCGAGCTCCTCCCGGCGGATGCGCAGCTGGCGCATGAGCTTCACCAGGGGGGCGCCCTTGGCGCCTTCAGGCACCCAGTTCGTCAGGGCGTGCAGGCCGACGTCATACTTCCGCTTGCCGCGGGCGTAGAACGAATTGAGCCCGCCCGGGGCGTTGTGCCGTTCCAGCACCAGCACCTTGCGGCCGAACATCCCCAGGCGCACGGCGGCGGCCAGGCCGGACATGCCCGCCCCGATGATGACGGCGTCGTAATGGGCGGCGGCGATGGACACGGGGCTAATGTCGGCGAAGCGAGGCCGAGGTCAAGCGACGCCCTCAGGGCGTCGTGATGCGCAGGACCTCCTCGGCGGCCTGCGTGACCTGCGCGGCCGTGATCCGGGCCAAGGCGCGGTCCATGCGGGCGAGATACTCGGCGCGGGGTTCGCCCTCGAACATCGTGGTGTCGACGCGCACGACCCGATGCATGGTTCCCCAGGGACGAGCCCGGGCGTAATCCGACGGACCGAAGACCCCGACGACCGGCGTGCCGACCGCGGCCGCGAGCTGCAGCACGGAAGAATCCGCACCCAGGAAGAGCCGCGACTCCTTGATCAGCCTGGCGAGCTGGGCGAAGCGCAGGCGACCGCCGGTCGACATCGCCACGGGGCCGATCAGTCCGCAGAGGGCTTCGGCCATGATGCGCTCGGCGCCGCCGGGGCCGGCTGAGACGACGATGCGCTCCACCGCGCGGGAGGCGACGAGCTCGCGGGCCACGGTCGCCCACTTATCGATCTCGAGGATGCGCTCCGGACGAGCGGCGCCCGGATGGATGACCGCGAAACGTCCCTCCTCGAGCATCATCCCGTGCTCCTGCATGCGCGAAGGCGCGAACCACATCGCGGGGGTCTCGGCATGAAAACCCAGGACGCGGGAAAGCACCTCATGATCTCGGGCGGCTTCATGCGGGTCGACGACCGGTCCGAAGACCTGCTGATGCATGAGCGGACGAAGGAAGAAAGGCGCGTGCCCTCCGCAGGCGCGCACGGTCGCGCCGCTGAGCGCCACGAGGCGGTTCGCCAACCAATGGCCTCCGAGCGCGACGGCGACGTCGAAGCGCTGCCGGCGAAGGCGGGAGATGAGCGCCAGATGGGAGCCTTCCGGGCTGAAGCCGATGGTCTCGACGACGGCCGGGCAGCCCTCGAGCGCCGGCTCGGAACCGGGCGAGGTCACGAACGTCACCTGCGCGCCGGGATGACGCTCGCGGATCGTGCGCAGACCCGCCGTCGCGGCCAACGCGCCGCGCAGTCCGGTGAACTTGACGACCAGCAGGCGCATCAGCCCAGGTCCTTGGACTGGTTGTCCCAGAGGCGGCGGAACAGCTCCGAAGAGGCGTAGACCTGTTCGCGGGGGCCGTCCGCCACGATGCGTCCGCCGTCGAAGACGAGCACGCGGCCGACATCGCGGATGGTGCTGAAACGGTGCGCCACGATCAGCGTCGTGCGGCCCTTCATGAGGAGGGCGAGCGACTGCTGGATGCCACGCTCGGTATCGGTGTCGAGGGCGGAAGTCGCCTCGTCGAGGATCAGCACGGGGGCGTCCTTCAGGAAGGCCCGGGCGATGGAGATGCGCTGACGCTGGCCGCCGGACAAGCGACCGCCGCGTTCGCCGACCTTGGTCCGGAAGCCCTCCGGCTGGGCTTCGATGAATTCGAGGGCGCCGGCGAGACGCGCGGCCTCGCGGACTTGGGCGTCGGTCGCGGACGACCGGCCCAGGCGGATGTTCTCGAGGATGGATTCGTTGAACAGCACAGGCTCCTGCGAGACGAGGGCGATGTTCGCGCGGAGGTCGGCCTGGCGGACGGAGCGGAGGTCGTGCCCGTCGATCCTGATGACGCCTTGCCGGGGATCGAAGAAACGCGGGACGAGGTTGACGAAGGTGCTCTTGCCGGCGCCGCTGGGGCCGACGAGCGCGACGGACTGGCCAGCGGGGATGCGCAGCGTCACGTCGGCGAGCACCGGTTCGGTGCCGTAGCCGAAGCTGACGTCGGCGAATTCCAGGTCGCCGCGCACCCGGCCGAGCGCGCGGGCGTCGGGCGCGTCCGCGACCTCGACCTCCGCCCGCAGGATCTCCTCGAGCCGGGCGAGCCCGGGAGCGGCCATGCTCAGCCGGCTGGTCACGCCGCCGAGCCGTTTGACCGGTCCGTAAGCGAAGTAAAAAGCGGTGATCAGCGACAACAGTTCCGGCAGGGTGAACCCGTTCGCGGCGCCGAAAGCGATGGCCGCGGCGATGCCGGCGGCCGCGGTGACCTCAATGAGCGGCGAAAGGGCCTTCTCGTAGCGAACAAGCTTGCCTTGGATGCGCAGGCCTTCGCGGCTGGCCTCGTCGAAACGCCGAGATTCGCGTTCCTGCAGGCCATAGGCCCGGACCTCGCGCGCGGACTGGAGGTTCTCGACCGCGATGCCGTTGAGATCGGAGGAGGAAGCCAGGCTCTGCTGGGTCCGGCGCTGGATGCGCTTCGCGACCATCCGCACGAGCAGGACGGCCGCCGGGACGACCAGCAGGCAGGCGAGGAACCAAAGGCCGCCGTCGTGCGAAAGGCAGACCCACACGACGTAGGTCAGGGCGAAGACCAGGGTGAGCGGCTGGACGATGAGGTCGTTCGAGACGTCGACCAGCACGAGCCTCACCGAGTTGGCGTCGGTGATCAGCCGGGCGAGCAGGTCACCGACCGGGTGCCGGCCGAAGAACCCGAGGTGCAACTGCTGGAGCCGGCCGAAGACGTCGCGTCGTACGGCTTCGATCACGCGCAGGCCGGCGAGGTTGAGCAGGTAGGTGGAGAAGAATTCGCCAAGGCCGCGGACCAGCATCACGGCCGGCAGGAAAGCCACGGCGAAGAGCATCTCATGGCCCTTGGGGAGGGTCAGTAATGGCCCGCCGCCAAGCCAGGCAGGCCAGGAGAGTAAAGGCGCCGACCGGGCGGCTTCGTCGCCGAAGACCGCGGGCAGGACCTTCCCCATCAGAAAAGGCAGACCAAAGGCGTTGGCGGCCGCGAACACGATGGCCGCGAAGAGCGACAGGGCCAGGAGAAGCCGGCTCCCCTTGAGGTAGGGCAGGTAGAGCTGATATCGGCCTCGGAGCACGACCCCAGCGTGGCGAACGGGTCGCGGGGAGGAAACACCAAACCTCGGCTATTTCTTCTTCGGGAACGCCACCGAGAACGCGATCGCCAAAGCCAGGGTGAGGCCGATGACGGCGAGCGAAAGCTCGGTGGGGAAGTGGACGCGTCCGTGGTCGATGAAGCGCGGCGGCATCCAAGAAGCGAACCGCCCTTCCGGCTGCCCCAGCGTGGCCGCCCAAGGCAGGATCATTTTGACGCCGATGAAGACGAGGACGAAGGCCAAGGCCGGCTTGAGGAAGCGGAAATACTGCATGAAACCGGCGAGGGCGAAGTACATCGAGCGGAGACCCATGATCGCGAAGATGTTCGAGGTGAAGGCGACGAAGCGCTTTTCCTCGATCGGCAGATCCGGCGGCAGGATGCCCAAGACCGCCGGGATGGAGTCGATCGCGAAAATCAGGTCGGTGCCCTCGACGACGAGGAGGACGAGGAAGAGAGGGGTGAAGCGACGGACCCCGTCCTCCTTGACCCAGAACTTGTTGCCATGGAGGTGCGGCGTGAGCGGAAAGAACTTCCGGGCGACCTTCACGAAAAGGTTCTCATCCATGCCCTTGCCCTCATGTTCGTCACGCGAGACGGCCAGCTTGACGCCGGTGAAAAGCAGGAAGGCGCCGAAGACGGGCAGCAGCCACGTGAAGCTCTCGACGGCGGCGACGCCGGCGACGATGAAGCCCGCCCGCATGGCGACGGCGCCGATGATGCCCCAGAACAGGACGCGATGCTGGAGGTGGTCCGGGATCTTGAAGTGGGCGAAGACGAGGATGAAGATGAAGAGGTTGTCGACGGAGAGAGCCAGCTCGAGGACGTAGCCGGCGGCGAACAACTGGGCGTCTTCCGCCCCCCGCCAGGCGGAGAGGAGAAAGGCGAAGGCGACCGCCAGCGAGACCCACACCACGCACCAAGCCACCGCCTCCTTGAAGGAAGGCTTGTGGTCCGTCTTGTTGAAAACGCCCAGATCGAGGGCCAACATGCCGGCGACGAAGCCAAGGAAGGCGACCCAGGACCAGCCTGGGATCGCCAGCGGCGCATCTGCCAGAACCGCAATGACGGACATCATAGGCGAAAACTTGCCTCTATCCGGAGGGAGTCAAGCCTCCCCGCCGATGCAGGCTTGCCCGACCCCCGACGACGCAATTGTATGCAGACGCGTTCCCGTAGTTCAACGGATAGAACATTGGTTTCCTAAACCGAGGATGTGGGTTCGATTCCCGCCGGGGACAGCGCCGAGCCGCAGGCCTCAACGGCCTTTGAGCCGATACCCTTGGATCCGCGTGTTCTCGGAGCGACGGTAGATGTCATCGACGTCCTTGAGGGACATGAACGTCCAGGGCGCCAGGATGCTCTCGCCGTTCTTGGTCAGCACGATGTCATCCGCGACCTGCACGCAGGTGTGCAGGCCTTCGCCGTTCTCCAGGAAGCAGAGCACGTCGCCGAACTTATAAGGCGGATCGACCGCCACATAATCGTTCAGCAGATGCTCCGAAGCCTTGGCGCTGTCGAGATAGAGGTCCTTCGGCTCCTCCTCGAAGAAGTTGAGGGAAGTCCAATGGCAATCAGGCAGGCGGCCTTTCAGCCCCATGGCGGCGGTCGGGAAAGTGTAGACGCGCCGGCGCGCCAAGGTGGGGAGGAACTGGGTGACGTCCACTTCCTGCGGCGCCCGGCGGCGGGTGATGGCGACGAGGAAAGGCGTGCGCTCGGCGTTGAGCTGACCCGCGCTCCAATAATCGATGAAGGCGGAACGTCCTTCCTTGAGCGGCAGCCTTAGTTCGACCAGGAGGCTGCGCACCCGGGTGATGGTCCGGAAGACGGCGGCGGTCTCTTCGGGCCCTTTGGAAAGGGTGAGCAAGGCCTGGATGTCGCTGAAGACCAGGGCCGCCCCGCGGCGCCAGAGCAACTTGCGGAGCAGCTCCTGCTGGGGCTTGCCGAGGTCGCTCTCCGCCAGCCAGTCGTCGATGTCGCCGCCGTGGATGAAGACCGGGTCGCGCTGGTATTCATTGGCGGGCGACTTCGCCAGTTCCAGATACAAGGCGGAGCGGGCCGGCTGGCTCATCGCGACCAGGTCGTCGACCTTGGGGAGCACGACGACGTTGTTGCCGCTGACGACGACTTGCGTGGGCCCGAGCAGACGTTCGACCACGGGGGCGGACACGCCCGCTTTCTCCATGATGGCGCGGACACCGTTGACGGTGGTCTGCTCGAAGGTCCAGCGGGTGACGGAGGAAGGCTTGGCCACGACCGCCAGGATGTTCTCCGGAGGCTCGAGGTATACCGCGCGGACCTGCAGGTCTCCCCATGGCCCCGGCTTGGCCACCCACGCCGGCTCAGCGGCGGAAAGACCTGTCACGCCGAGGCACAGGGCTACGACGAGACCATTGATGGGAGAAGACCACATGGGAACGACTTTTAACATCCGTAAAGGTCCTAAAGTTCCAACTAAATAATAGCCGGCCTCGGTCGACCCCCGCAGGGGTTTCGCATTGAGGTGACCGCCCTTAGCCCGCAGGGATGAAGGGACTACCACCGTGACCCGACCCAAAGCCAAGAAGACCACGGCCGCCCGCCGCAGCCCCAAGCCCGCCGGCCGGCGTGCCGCCAAGCCGGCCAAGCGCCAGGCCGACGCCGCTTCCACCTCCACCCCCGAGGCCGCCAAGGCCCAGCCCAACCAGCGCATCGGCGTCCTGATCGACGCCGATAACGTCTCCCACCAGCACCTCCCCACCCTCCGTCGCTTCATCGGCGAGACGGCGATCTCCGCCGCCCGCGCCTACGGCGACTTCCATGGCCGCCTGAGCGGCTGGCGAGCCGCCGCCCAGGAGTGGGTCGAGCTGGAACTCGTCGACCAGCGCAGCTACACTCCCGGCAAGAACGCCGCCGACATGCGTCTGACGATCGACGCGGTGAAGCTGATGGCGGGCCCGAATCCGCCCACCACCCTGATCTTCGTCACCAATGACAGCGACTTCACGCCGGTGGTCGAGGACGCCAAGCGCCTCGGCGTCAGGATCATCGTGATGGGCGAACGCACGCACAAGGCCCTCCGCTCGACGGCCCACCACTACCTGAACCTCTCCGAACTGCGCGCGCGCCTGGACGACGAACAGGCCGCCAAGTCCGACCCGCGCAAGGCCCTCGCCCTCCTCGCCCAGGCGCTCCGCGCGCTGACGCCGAAGAACAAGGAAGTCGGCGCCCTGCTCGACCAGTTCGAGAAGATGCTGCCCGACCTCCGCTTCGCCGACGCCGCCCGTCCGCAGCGCGACGCCCGGCCACCCCGCGAACCGCGCCCCGAGCGCGCGACGCGTGAACCGCGGCCGGCCCGTGAGCCGCGAGCGCCCCGCGAACCCCGCGCGCCGCAGGATAATGCCGGCCAGGATTACCGTGACCGCCCGAACCTCACCTCGGCCCAGCAGGCCCAAGGCAAGGCCGAGGCGGACCAGCGCCGCGCGCAGCTGCTCGCCCGCAACGACATCATCGAAGCGCTCGTCGACGACGCCACGGGCCACGCGCCCGCCGGCGAATGGCTGAAGGTCGAGGTCATCAAGAAGTTCCTGCTCCAGGAGCACCCGGGCCTCGAGGCCAACGCCCCTCGCTACGCGAAGTTCTACCGCATGCTCGAGGACACCGGCCGTTTCGACGTCCAGCTCCAGGGCTCGACGGTGATGGCCCGCCTGAAGGAGTAAGCCTTACTTCCCGATCGTCCGAGCGAGGAAGTCGAGCGTCGCCGCGGTCAGGTCGGCGCTATCGCTTTTCGTCTCCACGACCGTCTCGTTGCCGTTGGCGGACCAACGGACAGCGGTCCGCTTCCAGCCTTTGCCCTTGGGATGCAGGTCGAAGGTATGCGGGGCTCCGTCGACGACGATATATTCGTGAGGCACCTTGGCCGACCGCAACGCCTTGGCCATGGCGTCGGACTGCGCGATGTCGACCGTGGTGTCGGCCGTGCCATGGAGGATGAGCACCGCGGGGTCCTGCGCGTCGCATTGGTTCTCCGGCAGGTAGGCCGCCTGATCCGCGGCGGAAACGCCGGGGACGACGCCCTTGCCGTGCTTGGAGAAATTCACGACCCCATACATGTCGATGACGGCGGAGACTTTCGCCGAATATTTCGCCGCCGGATCGCCACCCGGGCCGGTCTTGTCATCGGACAGCCCGACCATCAGCGCGAGGTAGCCGCCGGCGGAACCGCCCGCGACGGCGATACGTTCCGGGTCGAGGCCGAGCGCCTCCGCGTTGGCGCGCATCCAGCGGACCGCGGCGCGGCAGTCGGCGATGTTGCGCGGCCAGACGCCGGGCTTGTCCTTCGCGCCTAGGACGTAATTGCAGCTGACCACGACATAGCCGACGCGGGCGAGGTCGGCGCTGACGCTGGCGGAACGATACTCGGCCTTGTCGCCGCCGGTGAAACCACCGCCATGGATGAACAGCACGCCGGGCCGGCGGACCTTGAAGTCGCGGCCATTCTGCACGTAAAGATCCAATCGCTCCGACCGGTCCGCGGGCAGGAACGCGAGGTTGCTCAGGCGGAACACGGGGTTCGGCGCCTCCATCGTGTAGGTCTTGGACATCGCTTCGGCGTAGCGGGCGGGCAGGTCGCCGAGCTTATCCGCGCCAGGGACGCCCAGTTCGTAGATGCGCAGTTTCGCGGCAGGATCGGCGGCGAAGGCGGTGACGGCGGCGAGCAGCAGGAGGAACGGACGCATGAAGGGCGGGATAGTCGTATTCTACCCCGCCCTTGAAGGCAGTCAACGCGACAGCCCGAGGCTCAGGACAGCGCGTGGGCGTAGCCGTCGACGATCGCCTGCAGCGAGGCCTCGACGAGGTTCTCGCTGACGCCGACCGTACCCCAGGAGGCCTTGCCGTCGGAAGAACGGATGACCACGCGGGTCTTGGCCGCGGTGCCGTCGGAACCACCGAGGATGCGGACCTTGTAATCCACGAGGCTGACCTTGGCCAGTTTCGGGAAGGACTTCACGAGGGCGGAACGCAGGGCCTGGTCGAGGGCGTGGACCGGGCCGTCGCCTTCGGCGACCGTGAGGGTCTCCTTGCCGGCGATGCTCACGCGCACGACGGCCTCACAATAGGCCGATCCCTTGGCGCCGCGGGCGGTGACGTGATAGGATGCAACCTCGAAGGGCGCAGCCTTGCTCTTGCCGAGATGGCGGCGGAGGAGGAGCGCGAGCGAGGCTTCGGCGTCCTCGAAGCTCCAGCCGCCGTGCTCAAGCTTCTTCAGCTCGTCGAGTGCGGTGGCGGTGGCGGGCGAATCGCGATCGAGGTCGATGCCGAGGGACTTCGCCTTGAGGACGATGTTGCTGCGGCCGGACTGGTCGCTGACGAGCACGGTGCGCTCGTTGCCGACGACGGTCGGGTCGACGTGCTCGTAGGCGGCGGAGAACTTGCGGACGGCGTCCACGTGCGTGCCGCCCTTATGGGCGAAGGCCGCGGTGCCGACCCAAGGACGGCGCGGATCGGGAGCGAGGTTGGCGACGCCGTCGACGAAGCGGGAGAGGCCGGCGAGACCCTTCAGGGACGTCGAGGAGACGCACTTCCAGCCGAACTTCAGCTGGGCGCAGGGGATGACGGCGGTGAGGTCGCAGTTGCCGGTGCGTTCGCCGATGCCGTTGACGGTGCCCTGGACATGCGAAGCGCCGGCTTCGAGGGAAGCGAGGGCGTTGGCGAGGCCGAGACCGGCGTCGTCATGCGTATGGATGCCGACGGGCGTCTTCTTCAGCGCGGCGAGCGCGGCGCGGGTGGCCGCGGCGACTTCGGCCGGCAGCGAGCCGCCGTTGGTGTCGCAGAGCACGACGCGGTCGGCGCCGCCTTCGACGGCGGCGAGCATGGAAGCGATGGCGTAGGCCGGATCTTCCTTCCAGCCGTCGATCGCGTGTTCGCAGTCGTAGACGACCTCGCGGCGATGGGACTTCAGGAAGGCGACCGTGTCGCGGATCATCTCGAGGTTCTCCTCGGGCGAGCAGCGGAGCACCTCACGGACGTGCAGGGCGGAGGTCTTGCCGTAGATCGTGACCACCGGGGTATCGACCTCAAGCAGGCCGCGCACCTGGGCGTCTTCGGAGGCGCGGACGCCTTTGCGGCGGGTCGACCCGAAGGCCGCCAGCTTGGCGTTCTTGAACTTCAGCTTCTTGGCGCGGGCGAAGAACTCGACGTCGCGGGGATTGGAGCCCGGCCAGCCGCCTTCGATGTAGGCCATGCCGAAGCGTTCGAGCTCGGCGGCGATGCGCAGCTTGTCATCGACGGAGAAATGAATGCCCTGCCCCTGCGAGCCGTCGCGGAGGGTGGTGTCATAGATTTCGATGGAGCGTGCCATGGTGGTGTGGGTGGGAGAGAGGTGTAAAGGGAAGGAGCCGTTCCGGGCGCCGCGGAACGGGGAGTCGCCCGTCGGGCGTTCCGTTCAGCGGGCTTAGAGCCCGATGAGGATAATCATCGCCGGAATGATGGCACGACCAGCCGCGGAGCGGAGGGAGGTCGAAGACTGGGCCAGGGATTCCATGACGAAAGCCTGACTCCAACGCCCGTCAGAAGGCGAGTCAAAGGCAAAGGAAGCCGAAGGCGGTCCGTACTCGCCAAAAGGCCTATAAATACCCACTAATCAGCCCATGCGAAGCCTCGCCGTGCTCCTCTTGCTCGCGCTCGGCACCCTTCCGGGCTTCGGCCAATGGCAGGTTTTCGCCGAGAAGCTCCCGAAGCCCGGGACCTGGGCGACGTTCCGCATGCAGACTTTCAGGGAAGGAAAAGAGCATTCGGTCACGACCTTGCGGTTCTCCGTGCAACCCGGCCGTGAGGTCGACGGAAAGCCCCATGTCTGGTTCAGCGTCGAGCCGGTGATGTGGCTGGGCTCCCGCGAACGGGCGCCGCTGCGCCTGCTGGTCCGACCCGACATGGACCGCGCCGCGGCCAGCCGTCTCATCGAGAACTCCGCGGAGATCGTCTTTTCCAATCCTGTGAAGGGCGCGTACCACATGACGCGCGAGGACATCGCATGGGTCTCCGATTGGGCGAAGCTGTCCTACGCGAGCGAGCTGACGCCCGATGCGCCGGCGACCGAGGCCATCCAGGCCGGCGGACGCACCCGCACCTGCGAGCGCCTGCGCATGCTGGCGACGACCGTGACGGACCCGCCGATGGTGTCGAAGCAGGTGCTCACCTTCAAAGGCACGATCTGGCGCGAAGCCGACTCGCCCTTCGGCGTCGTCCGGGCCGAGTGGACGGAAGAGACCGTCAAAGGTTCGGCCAAGAAGACGGAGGTGAAGAAACTGACCCTGCTCGACAGCGGCTGGGAGACGCCCTCGGCGGACCCGATCGACCGCGGACGGACCTTTTCGGTCTGGCGCCTGCTCTTCAACCGCTGAGGCGTCAAAAGGACCAGCCCACCCGGGTTGAATCGGATGGGCTGGCGTTAAATGGTGGCCTGAGTCGGAATCGAACCAACGACACGACGCTCTTCAGGCGTCTGCTCTACCAACTGAGCTATCAGGCCAATCAACTGGACGTTCAGAAGGACAAAGCCCCCCTCCCCTGTCAATCCGACAAGGAAGGAGGGCTTAAAAAGGCCTTCAGAAGCTGAATTTCCAAGCCGAGAGGCGGCGTTCCACCTCGGCGATGACTTCGGCTTCGCCGGCCTCACCCTTGTCGGAGACGAAGGTGACGGAGAAGCGGACGAAGGAACCGCAGTCATCCCACGGCACGGTGGAGATGAGGTGCTCGGTGATCATCCACTGCGAGAAAGCCTCGCCGGATTCGAAGCTCACCGTGCCGGACGGGCCGGTGGCGGACTTCGGGGCGGGCATGTAGAGGAAGAAGCCGGCGCCGGGCTTGCGCACCTGGAAGCCGAGCTTGGCGAGCACGCCGACGAGCTTGTCCATGCGGCGGGAATACTTGGCGGCGATGGCCTTCGGGATGGAGACCTCGTCGAGACCGGCGGCGCCGGCTTTCTGGATGCCGAGGAACTGACCGGAGTCGGAATTGTCCTTCACGTCGCCGTAGGCGCGGACGAGCAGCGCGTTGCCGGCGACGAAGCCGATGCGCCAGCCGGTCATGTTGTGGCTCTTGGAGAGCGAGTGCAGCTCGAGGGCGACGTCCTTCGCGCCCGGGACCTGCAGGATCGAGACCTGCTCGGCGCCGAAGTGGAGCGAGCCGTAGGCGGCATCCTGGATGACGACGAGGTTGTGCTGCTTGGCGAAGGCGACGACTTCTTCGTAGAACTTGAGCGTGGCGCAGGCGCCGGTCGGGTTGTTCGGGTAGTTGATCACGAGCACCTTGGCCTTGGCCAGGATGTCCGCAGGGATCGACTTCAGGTCCGGCAGGAAGTTGTTCTCGGCGGTGAGCTTCAGGTTATGGACGAAGCCGCCGTAGTACTTGGCGTGCGTACCGAACACCGGGTAGCCCGGGACGGTCATGAGCACGTAGTCGCCGGGATTGATGAGGCAGGCCGGCAGGATCGAGAGAGCGGCCTTGGAGCCGATCGAGTGGAGGACTTCGGTGTCGGGGTCGACGGTGACGCCGAAGAGGTTCTTCATGTAGCGGGCGGCGGCCTGCTTGAAGTCCGCGCCGCCGTTGTCGGCGTAGCCGCGGTTCTCGGGCTTGGCGGCTTCGGTCTGCAGCGCCTTCACCACCATCGGGAAAGCCATCTCATCGGGCTCGCCGACGCCGAGGTCGATCAGGGCGACGTCGGGCTTGGCCTTCTTGGCGGCGGCCTTGGCGCGCTTGATCTTCTCGAACTTATAGATCGCGGTCGACTTGCCGTAATTGACGCCGCCGATGCGTTCGGCGAAGAGCTGCTGGATGTAGGGGTCGGACATGGTGAGAAGGCCCTAAAAAGAGGGGGAAGACGGCCGATGGCAAGCGGACTCCTCCCCCGGCCTTGCCATGTGGCATCCGACGTCGAAAATAAGGCCATGGAACCCAGTCTCGAAGACTTAGCCCGTGAGCGCCACGCGAGGTGCAACCCGGGATTCCCCTGGCGGCTCATCGGCCTCATCTCCCTCTGTCTGGCCGTCGGCGGACTGGGGTCGGCCGCCACGATGCCCGAGATCAAGGGCTGGTATGCCGGCCTCGCGAAGCCCTCCTTCAATCCGCCCAACGGGATCTTCGGGCCGGTGTGGTCGACGCTCTACGTCCTGATGGCGTGGGCCGCCTCGGAAGCCTGGGCCGACCGTCCGGCCCGACGGACGTTCTTCATCATCCTGCTGGTGAACTCGCTCTGGTCGCTGTTGTTCTTCGGACTGCATCGCCCAGACCTCGCGCTCATCGACATCCTCGGCTACCTGATCCTGCTCGTCATCTGGATCCGCCAGCTCTGGCCGCAGCATCGCGGCGCCGCCCTGCTCCAGCTTCCCCACCTGCTCTGGGTCGGTTTCGCCACCGTGCTCAACGTAAGCATCTGGTGGCTGAACAAATAAGAAGGCCCCGGAAGCCGGGGCCTTCGTGTACGACTGGCGGACGCCTTAGCCGGCGAGCTTCGTCCAGCGGGCGTTGCCCTTCGAAGACTTCACCGCGGCTTCGATGAAGGCCATGCCGGTGACGCCGTCGTCGATCGACGGGAAGTCATAGCCTTCCTTCGGGGCCTTGCGGCCTTCGAGTCGGTCGGTGATGGCTTCGGCGGCGGCGCGATAGATGTTCGCGAACGCTTCGATGAAGGCCTCCGGGTGGCCGAACGGCGTGCGGGTGTACTTCTTGCAGGCGGCGCCGTTGTAGGAGTTGCCGCGGCGATGCACCTGGCGGGGCTGGTCGAGATACTTCACGATCAGCTCGTTCGGATGCTCCTGGTGCCACTCAAGGGAAGCCAGGGTGCCGTAGACGCGGATGTTGAGGTTGTTCTCGTCGCCGGTGGAGATCTGCGAGGCGTGCAGCACGCCCTTCGCGCCGCCCTTGTAGCGGACGAGCATGTTGGCGTCATCATCGAGCAGGCGGCCCGGGATGTAAGTGCTGAGGTCGGCGGCGATCTCCTTGATCTCGAGGCCGGTGATGTACTGGACGTGGTTCTCGGAGTGCGTGCCGATGTCGCCGACGCAGTTCGAGACGCCCGAGCAGTTCGGGTCCATGCGCCAGTTGGCGATCTTCTGGATCTTGCCGGCCTGGAGGGCGCCGATGGCGTAACCCTGCGGGTATTCGACGAGGACCTTGTTGATCTTGCCGAGCTTGCCGGCGGCCACGAAGTCACGGGCTTCCTTGACCATCGGGTAGCCGGTGTAGTTGTGCAGGAGGGCGAAGACCAGGCCGCTCTTCTTGACGATGGCGCGGAGCTTCTTGCCCTCGGCGAGGGAGAACGCGAGGGGCTTCTCGCAGATCACGTGGATGCCGGCCTCGAGGAAGGCCTTGGCCACGGGATAGTGGAGGTCATTGCGCGCGACGATCGACACGAAGTCGATGC
>JBEDDU010000175.1:0-3644 GCA_041176065.1 Verrucomicrobiota bacterium
CTTCACTCCTCTTCAAGTCGGCGCCCTGACTCTGCCGAACCGCGTCCTGATGGCCCCGCTCACCCGTTGCCGCGCCGAGGGCGCCAACGTCCCGACGGACCTGATGGCCGAATATTACGCCCAGCGCGCCGGCGCGGGCCTGATCATCGCCGAGGCCACCACCGTCTCGCCCCGTGGTCATGGCTATCCGAACACTCCGGGCATCTACACCGACGAGCAGGTCGCCGGCTGGAAGAAGGTCACGTCCGCCGTGCACGCCAAAGGGGGCCGCATCTTCCTGCAGCTCTGGCACGTGGGTCGCATCTCGCATCCGGATTTCCAGCCCAACGGCGAGCTGCCCGTCGCCCCGTCGGCCATCAAGCCCAAGGGCCAGGTCTGGACCGGCAAGCAGATGGCGGACTACGTCACGCCCCGCGCCCTGCACATCGAAGAAATCCCCGGCATCGTCGGCGAATACGTCCGTGGCGCGCGTCTGGCCAAGGAAGCCGGCTTCGACGGCGTCGAGATCCACAACGCCAACGGCTACCTCCTCGACCAGTTCCTCCGCAGCGGCACCAACACCCGTGAAGACGGTTACGGCGGCTCCGTCTTCGCTCGCGCCCGCCTGACCCTCGAGGTCACCGCGGCCGTCGTCTCCATCTGGGGTTCGGACCGCGTGGGCATCCGCCTTTCGCCTGGTGGCGTGTTCAACGACATGACCGACGCCAATCCGACCGAGACCTTCGGTCATGTCCTGCGCGAACTCTCCAAGCTCGAGCTCGCCTACGCTCACGTCACGCGCGTCACCGCCCAGGACATCGCGCACGGCGCCAAGGACGGCGTCGGCCCCAAGGAACTGCGCAAGGACTTCAAGGGCGTGCTCATCACCGCCGGTGGCTTCGATCGCGCGCAGGCCGAGCAGGCCATCGCCGAAGGCTGGGCCGACGCGGTCGCCTATGGCGTGCCGTTCCTCGCCAATCCTGACCTCCCGCGTCGCCTGAAGGAAAACCTCGCGCTCAACACGCCGGACGAAGCCACCTTCTACGCCTCCGGCCCGAAGGGATATACGGATTATCCGACCGCGGGTTGAAGCCCGCGGAGGGCTGGGGCCAGAGATAGGGCTGGGGCTAGTTGATCGAGGTAGGGGTAGCACCGCGTGCTGCCCTAGTTGTATCGGGACAATGCTTCACTCAAAGGGAGACCGGAAACCGGGATTCATTCTCGGGTCTCAGGTCTCTGGTTTCTGGTATCAGGTACGGGTTCGGGCCCGGGTCCTGTACCTGAACCCGAAGACCCGAACCAGAGTCCCGATGGCCGAGACCTGGGACCCGAAAGTGTTTTCACCACGGCCAATCCTCCGGTTTCCGGTCTCCCCTTGAGATTATAAAAACAAAAAAGGACAGCACGTGGTGCTGTCCCTACCAATATTACCTAGCCCTAGCTCTAGCCCTGGCCCTAGCCCTGCGCTCAGTGATGGCCGCCGGCCTGACGCTCCGCTTCTTCCTTCTTCTTGTCCCACTTGTGGTGGTTGTCGGGAAGGGTGCCGCCGAGTTCGTAGAGCTTCGCCTTGTTGTTGACCATGGCTTCGCGCGAGAGGCCGGTCATGGAATACTGGCTCTGCAGCCAGATGGCTTCTTCGGGGCAGACTTCCTGGCAGAGGCCGCAGTAGATGCAGCGGAGCATGTTGATCTCGAATTCCTTCGGCGCCTTCTCGACGTGGGCGTTGGCGGAACCTTCGGCGATCTCGCCCGGCGTGATGCGGATGGCCTTGGGCGGGCAGACGAATTCGCAGAGCTGGCAGGACACGCACTTCTCGCGGCCGTTGGGATCCATCACGAGCGTGGGCACGCCGCGGTAGTTCTGCGGGATGGCCGGACGTTCGTCCGGATACTGGAGGGTGACCGGGGGACGGACCATGTTGTCCCAGGTGACCTTGAGGCCCGCGAGGATCTGCGGGAGATAGGTGCGCTCGGCGAGGGTGAGCGGACGGCGTTCGACGACTTTGATGGCCATGGGGGTGGGGTTATCCGCGGAAGGCGTACCAGGCGAAATACGCGAGGAGGTTGAGGACGGCGACGGGCAGGAGCACGCGCCAGCCGATGCGCATCACCTGGTCATACCGGAAGCGCGGGATGGTCCAGCGCACCCAGACGAAGAAGAACAGGAAGAAGCACAGCTTCAGGAAGAACGAGGCGACGCCGAGGAGGGAGGCCACCCAGCCTTCGCCGACGGTCGGCAGCCAGGGCAGCACGTGCCAGCCGCCGAGGAACATCAGGATGAAGAGCGAGGAGCCGATCACCATGTGGCTGTATTCGGCGACGAAGAAGATGCCGAACTTGAAGGCGCCGTATTCGGTGTGGAAGCCGCCGACGAGGTCGGTCTCGGATTCCGGCATGTCGAACGGATGGCGGTTGGTCTCGGCGAAGACGCAGATCAGGAAGACCAGCGCGGCGACCGGCTGCGTGAGCAGGTTCCAGGCGCCCTTCTGCGCGTCGACCATCGCGACGAGGCTGAGGCCTTGGTCGACGCCGGGGGCGGAGGTGGCGAGGAAGACGGTGAGCACCGAGAGGCCCATCGCGAGTTCGTAGGAGATCAGCTGGGCCGCGCCGCGGACCGCGCCGAGGAAGGGGAACTTCGAGTTGGCGGACCAGCCGGCGAGGGCGATGCCGTAGACGCCGAGCGAGCTCACGGCGAACATCAGGAGCACGCCGACGTCGGCGCCTTGGGTGAGCGAGACCGCGTAACGTTTCCCTTCGTGGAAGAATTCGCCGAAGGGCAGCATGACGAGCACCGCGAGCGCCGGCGCGAGGGCGACGATCGGGGCGAGGACGTAATAGGCCTTGCGGACGTGGCCGGGCAGGGCGTCTTCCTTGAAGAGGAACTTGCCGCCGTCGGCCGCAGGCTGGATGAAGCCGCCCTTCTGCAGGAAGGTCCCGAGGAACGGGATCCAGCCGATGAGCGGGTGCATGGTGCGGTTCGGGCCGATGCGGCCTTGGATCCAGGCCGAGGCCTTGCGCTCGAGCAGCACGCTGTAGCCGGCGATCGTCATCACGATCAGGATGAGCGTCACGCCCCGCGCCGCGGCGAAATACCAGGCCGGCGAGAGGAGGAGGTCGTGGAGGATGTTTTCCATGGTCGTCTGGGCTTAGGCGACGGCGACCGGGGCGAACTTGAGCAGCTTGCCTTCGGGGAACTTGTGGGAAGCGAACGCGGCGCCGTCGAGCTGCACGCCCTCGGCGGGGAGCAGGCGGCCGTCGAGGCCGGCGAGCGTCGGGACGCTGGCGGAGAGTTCGGACCAGACCGCGGCGGCGTCGGCGCCGGCGAGGCGGGCGAGCACGAGCGCGTCGGGCAGCACGCCGGCCGGGCCGGGGACGGCCTGGGCGAACGATTGCAGACGAAATTGGCAGTTGATGAAGGTGCCGCTGCGCTCGAACACCGTGAGCGCGGGGAGCACGACTTCGGCGGCGGCGGTCGTCACGTTGTGGTGCGTCGCGAGGACGACGCTGCGGACCTTGGCGAGGGCCGAGGCGGGCAGGCCGAGCATCGCGGCATCTTCGCGCACGATGAGGAGAGACTTCACCTTGCCGGCTTCGATGTCGGCCGCGAGGGCCTTCAGGTCGGCGACCGGCGCGCGGTCGGTGAGGCCGGTGACGAGGGCGCCGCGG
>JBEDDU010000176.1:0-3949 GCA_041176065.1 Verrucomicrobiota bacterium
CTGCCAGACGTTCTCCCGCGGCCAGGACGACCTCTCCCTCGAGGACTACTACCGCCACATCCGCCTGAAGACCGCCGAGCTGTTCGAAGGCGCCTGCCGCATCGGCGCGCTCCTCGCCGACCGCCCGACGGAACACGTCGACGCCTGCGCCCTCTTCGGCCGCCACCTCGGCATCGCCTACCAGATCTACGACGACCTCGTCGACCTGCTGCAGGATGACGCCAAGGCGGGCAAGACGCTCGGCACCGACGCCGCCAGCGGCAAGCTGACCCTGCCGATGCTGCTCGAACGCGACCTGTCCGGCAAAAGCTTCCTGACGCCCCTGCGCGCCGGCGGCGACGCCCGGAAACTCATCTCCGACGCCGCCTGGCGCGAGTCCTTCCGTCGCCTTGACGCCGAGATCGCCGCGGCCGAACAAGCCCTCGCGCCGGTCGCCGGCTCGCCGTCCCCCTACTTCCTGCTCCGCCTCACGGGCTTCCTGCGCGAAGCCGCCGCAAGGCTGGCCCCGCGCGCATGAGGATCTTCCGGACCACGGCCGCCGAACGTCTGGCGCTCGCCTTCGTGCTGCTCCTGCTCGCCGGCGCCACGGGACTACTGCTCCTCTGGCGCTCGCTCTGAGCTCAGGGCAGGAACTTCTTCACGTCGTAACCCCGGTCGCGCACGGCCGCGCGGAGGTCGTCGAGGTTCACCTTGTCGCCCGGCTTGACGCCGAAGTCGCGGAACCAACCCGCCCGCATCTCGACCGCGAACCGCGCCTGCTTCGTGAGCGAAGTCGTGGTCTCGGTATCGCCCGCCGTCATGGTCCGGACCTCCAGCACCGTGCCGTCGCGGCCGACGAAAGCGATGTCGAGGTCGATCAGGGTGTTCTTCATCCAGAAACTCATCTCACCGTCCTCGTCGTAAAGGAACGCCATGCCCTCGGCTTCCTCCAGTTTGGCGACACCCATGAGCCCGCGGGCCTTCTCGAGGTCGGAGATGGCCACCCGCAGCTGGGTGAGCACGACGCCCATCCGGATGGGGAAACGGGTCTCGAGCCCGAGCTCACGCGTCGGGGCGGCCTCCGGACGACGGCTATCGCAGGCGACGAGCCCGAGAGCCAAGGCGAGGAAGAGCAACCGGAACATGCGGGCGAGTGTTCCTGCGATTGCCTCGGAGGCAAGTTTCGCTTGCGTGACCACATGGAACGCGACCCGCAGGCCCACTGGCTCGAGACCGAGACGGCCCTGCATTACGCCCGGGCCGCGGTCCGGGTGGGCCTCTGGGCCTCGGAACGCGTGCTCATCGAACGTTACCTATCTAAATCCAGCCGCCTGCTCGAACTCGGCTGCGGCGGCGGCCGCGTGGTGCTCGGCCTGCGCCAGGCGGGCTACCCTGACGTCGTGGCGACCGACTTCTCGCCGATCATGGTCAGCCTCGCCCGCGCCGTCCTCGCCGACCACGACGCATCCTGGGAGCACTGCGTCGAACAGCAGGACGCGACGGCCCTCAGCTATCCGGACGCCTCGTTCGACCACGCGATCTTCGCTTTCAACGGATTGATGTGCCTGCCGAGCCGTGACCATCGCCTCGCGGCGATGCGCTCGATCCATCGCGTCCTCCGCCCCGGCGGCATCTTCCTGTTCACGGCTTCCGATCGCGAGAAAGGCGCCAACGCCGCCTACTGGGCCAAGGAAGCAAGGCCCGTCGACGTCATTCCTGGCGACCGCTGGCACGAGAGCGACACGTCTCCCGTGTTCATCCATAGCAGCACGGAACAGGAGACGCGTGCGGAGCTGGCAGAAGCCGGCTTCGAAGTCATCGAATGCCCGTTGAGCACCGAAGTCGCCGCGGACGGCCCGCTTGTCCGGGAGTTCGCCGGCGAGACCCGCTTCTACGTCGCCAAGAAGGCTTGAGGGAACCGCGCGTCGGAGGTCTTGTCGGGGTAACCATGCCTTCCCGTCTTTGCCTCTTGCTCGGGTTCCTGCTGCCCTGCGCCGCGCACGCCCTCGACCTGCATGTCGCTCCCGACGGTGATGACCGCGCTTCCGGTCGGGCCGACGCCCCGCTGGCCTCGCTCGAGGGCGCCCGCCAGACTGTCCGCAAGCTACCCCGCCCCTTGGCCGAACCCGTCCGCGTCCTTTTCGCCGCCGGGACCTACCGGATCACCCAGGCGGTCTCGTTTGACGAACGTGATTCCGGTGAAGCCGGCCGAAGCATCTCCTACGAAGCCGCCCCTGGCTCCGTCGTGGTCATTTCCGGCGGCAAGGAACTGCCTGCTTTCCAGGTCGGCGGCGACGGTCGCTGGACGCTCCAGACCCCCGCCGGCACCGAACGATTCGAACAGCTCTGGGTCGGCGAGCGTCGGGCCACCCGCGCCCGGACGAGCCACCCCGGCACCCGTTTCCTCCGCAACATCGAACAAGAAACTCCCCTTTCCGGCGGCTCGGCGACACCTGGCATCACCGAGCAGACGCTTCGCCTCGACCCGAAGGAACTCGACGCGTTCGGCGAAGTCAGCCCTGCGGAAGCACAGGACGCCGTCGCGACCTTCTACCATAAGTGGGACTCCACCCGCAGTCGCGTCGAATCGGCGGATCGTTCCTCAGGCTTGCTCAAGGTCCGCGGTCCCGCCCAGAAAGCCAACACCGCCTTCGACCACCACACGGGCGTCGTCATCGAGAACCTGCTCCCGCTTCTCGACGAGCCGGGCGAGTGGTTCCTCAGCCGCACGGGTAAGCTGACCTACCAACCTCGCGCCGGCGAGGATGCCGGCCGCCTCCGCGGGGTCTACCCGGTGTCGGAAAAGCTCCTGACCTTCGTCGGCAAGCCTGGCGACAAGGTCCGCCATCTGACCTTCCGCGGCCTCGCCTTCCGTCATGCGAAGGGCCTGCCCTCGCTGGCGACCGCCGTACCGAACCAGGCCGCCGTGCGCACCGTGGACGGGGTGATCACGCTGGAGCACGCCACGCAGGTTTCCTTCGTCGGCTGCGAACTTTCGCACGTCGGCAGCTACGGCTTCTCCCTCGGACGCGGCACCCGCGAGGTGACGATCGAAAAGTGCCTCATCACCGACCTCGGCGCGGGCGGAGTGAAGATCGGGACGCTCAACGACGAGCCCAAGCCGGAGAACCATGCGAGCCACCATCGCGTCCATGACAACATCATCCGCGACGGCGGCCTGATCTTCCCCTGCGCCGTCGGCGTCTGGGTCGGCAGCTCTTCCGATAACGAGGTCACGCACAACGAAATCTCGGACTTCTTCTACTCGGCGGTCTCGGTCGGCTGGCGCTGGGGCTACGCGCCCAGCAACGCCAAGCGCAACCGCGTCGAATGGAACCACCTGCACCACCTCGGCAAGGGACTGCTCAGCGACATGGGCGGCGTCTACACGCTCGGGCCCTCGGAGGGCACCTCGGTCAGCCACAACCTCATCCATGACGTGACCTGCTTCACCTACGGCGGCTGGGGCCTCTACACGGACGAAGGCAGCTCCGGCATCACGATGGAAGGCAACGTCACCTACGACACCACCGACGGCGGCTTCCACCAGCACTACGGCAAGGACAACGTGATCCGGAACAACGTCTTCGCCTTCTCCGAGGAATACCAGGTCAAGCGCAGCCGCGCGGAGGACCATCTCTCCTTCACGTTCGAGAAGAACATCATCGTCTTCGACCGCGGCGAGCTGCTCGGCAGCAACTGGACCGGCACGACGGCCAACTTCCTCAACAAGGACAACGTCTACTGGGACTCCTCCGGCCGTCCGGTGACGTTCACCGACAAGAAGCTCCCGCTGGCCGAATGGCAGAAGAAGGGCCAGGACCTCGGTTCCCTCGTCGCCGATCCGCTCTTCGCGGACGCCGCCCGGCGCGACTTCCGTCTCAAGCCCGGCTCGCCCGCCTTGGCCCTAGGCATCAAGTCCATCGATGTTGCCGCCATGGGCGTCCTGCGCGACGACCCGGCCTGGCGC
>JBEDDU010000177.1:0-8813 GCA_041176065.1 Verrucomicrobiota bacterium
ATCCCGCGCTCCTACTTCGTCGAACTCATCCCCGAGGCCATCCCGCAGTGGCTGCCGCCCGTCGCGCAGGTCACCGACGTCGCCGACGTCTGCACCGGCTCCGGCTGTCTCGCCATCCTGCTCGCCAAGCGCTTCCCGAAGGCGCACGTGCAGGCGACCGACCTTTCGGCGCAGGCCCTCGAGGTCGCCGCGCTCAACGTCGCCGACCACAAGCTCGCCAAGCGCATCACGCTGCACGAGACCGACACGATGACGGCGCTGACCAAGGGGCCGAAGTTCGACCTCATCCTCAGCAACCCTCCCTACGAACCGGAAGGCATCTACCGACGCCTGCCGGCCGAATTCAAGAAGGAGCCGAAGGGCTCGCTGGTCTCCGGCAAGGACGGCCTCGACGTGATCCGCAAGCTGCTCGCCCAGGCGCGCGAAGCGCTGAAACCGCACGGCGTCCTCGTGATCGAGGTCGGCGGACTGCAGAAGGCGATGCACCAGGCCTGGCCCAGGCTGCCGATCCTCTGGCTGCCGACGGCCGACGGGTCCGACTGCGTCTGCCTGATCCATGCCTCGGACCTCCGCCGCGAACTGCCGTCACCAGGCGCGCGGCGCAGGCGTTGATTCGAGCCGTTCCTGAGCGGGCTTCGGCAGCTGCGGGAAGAAATCGAGCCCGGTGAGCTCCTCGAGGCGGCGGATGCTGACGACGTAGCGCGTGAGCTCGGCGTCGCGCCACTTCTCCTCGTGCGGGACGAGGTAGCCGATCGCGCGCACGCCCCCGACGGCTTCGTCGTAATCCGAGATCACCATCCAGAAGGAGACCGGCACGGGGATCCGGCCGACTTTCTGCGTCGACGGCGAAGCGAACACGGGGCCGACCTGCACCCAGACGGTGCCGTAGCGCCCGACGTAGCGCTTCATGATGCGCTGCTCCATGTCCTTCCAGAGGCCGGCGTTGAGCGCGTGGAGCTGCGGGACGATGTTGCTGAGGAGGAACGTCTCCTTCTGCGCCTCCTCACCGTAGCAGACGGAGATCGCGTAGTTCGGCGCGAGGTGACCGCGGTCGTAGCCCGAGCGGACGTATTCCGAAGTCGTGACACGGGCCGCGGTCCGCGGGTCGGACCTGAAGGACGACGGGCGCTCGAGGTGGACGTCCTTGTAAGGAAAGACGCGGTAGGAAGACCAACGCGGCGCCGGCAGGGCGTCGTCGTAGCCGACGGAGTAGCCGCGGTTCACGAGGCGCTTCAGGCCGAAGCGATCGGCGGGCTCGCCGTAAGGCGCCGTCGCCGACGGTCCGGGAGGCGGCGCCAGCACGACGTCTCCGCGGACGACGACGGTCTGGTCGGCGAGCCGGTCCAAGGCGTCGACGACGCTGCGCGGGGTCGTGCCGTCTTCGCGGACGGCGTCCACCGCGTCGAGCACGCGCTGCTCGATGGCGACCTTCTGCGGACGCCCGGAGAGGAAGTAGACCAGCGCGAGGATGCCCGTCGCGAGCAGGACGAGCAGGCAGACCCAGCCGAGGAAACGGAGCAGGTTCCGGATCATGTCAGCGCGTCAGGTAATAGCACTGCCAGGCCCAATGGACCGCGAGCAGGAGGACGAGCCCCGCGCGGACACGGCTCGCTTGCGCGGGCTCGACGTAGAAACGGAGTCGCAACGTGTCCCGGCGGATCCAGAAGACCGCCGCATAGGCCGTCCAGAGGGCCGCCAGCAAGACGACCAGGAAGAAGCCGGGGTGGTAGAGGAAGGCCTGGGCGAAATCGAGGTTCACGAGATTACGGGCGCAGCGCGTGCCGCCACAGCCCAGGCAAGGCAGTCCGGTCAGGCGGATGAAGAAGCATTGCGGCAACTGCAACCCGGACAGGAACCAAGCCCAGGCGAAGACCGCGCCGGACAAGAAAGCAGCCGGCCAGACGAGCTCGTGATTGAGCTCCCCCGGATAGGCAGGTCTGCGGATCGCCCGGAGCACCGGTCAGCCGGCGAGGGAATTAAGCGGACGAAGCCCTGCGAGCACCATGGCCGGCAGGAAACAGCAGCAGCCGCACAGCACGAACCACACGAAGCAGGAGATGCCGAACTGGGCCCACGGAGCGATGCCGGTGGCGGCGCCGAGGGCGCGGTAATAGACGACGCAGACGGGGATGAGGAGCACCGCGCTCGCGAGCATCTGCGTCACGAGGCTGAAGCCCAGCAGCTGCAGAGGGGCCATCAGCACGACGGCCGCGGCGGTCACGAGCAAGGAGGCGGACACCGTGCGCTCCAGCGCGACCGGGTAGCGGAAGACACGCTGACCGAGCCAATGCAGCACGCCCATGAAAGCGTAGCTGAGCGGAGCGAAGGCGAGCCCGATGACCGCGCCGATGAGCGTGAAGGCGACGGGCGGGGGCTGAGCCTGCGTCATCTGCTCGGCGAAGGCGCGCAGCTGCGGGATATCCAGGCTCCGGAGGGCCTCGCCGACCTGGGTGTTCTTGTCGCCGAAAGCCAGCAGGGCGAACAACTGGAACGGCAGGGAAAACAGCACGCCGACGTAGCAGAAGGTCAGCCAGTCCCCGAAGGAGAAGCGTCCGGAACCGAGCGCGGACGGATGCGCGACCGCCATCTTGATCGTCGCGAAGAAAGAACCGGGCGACTTGCCCTGTTCCCAGGGCACGGATGAGGCCATCGGCGCCGCCGCGACGGAGACGCCCGGCGACGACGGGACGCCGGCGCCGCGGAACTCCGGCCAGTCGCCCAAAGGCGTCCAAGCGGACATCCCCTCGCGCCAGGCGAGGTCGGTGGCATGGAAGCGTCCGGAGGAAAGCCCGGCGAGGATCTCATCCGGGGCGAAGACCCCGAGTTGGACGGAATTACGGGCGATATGGATCTGCATGGAAGATCAGCCGGCGAAGCCCTTGGCGAGGGCCGCGAACAGGAGGGCGTAGAGGCCGCAGACGCAGAGGCAGGGAATCACGACGAGGGAGATCCCGACCTTCCACCAGGCGATCCGGTGCACCTGCGAGTAGGCGATGATGGCCGCGACGAGCTGCCAAGGCATGGCCACGTAGTTGAGGCAGGGTACGAAGGCGAAAGGCATGAACGCGCCGAAGGCGTAGGCGTAGGCCCGATAGGTCTGGGCGTAGCCTCCGGTGGGGCCCCAAGGCAGCAGGAGCAGGTGCGTGACCGCGGCGCCGACGAAATTGAAGAGCGGCACGAAGAGGAAGATGACCGCCAGACCGACGGAGATCGCCAAGGCCGCGACGAGCGGACCGACGCCGGCGATCCAAGCCGCGACAGGATCGTTGTCGCCGCCGGGCAGGTTGGCCGCACCCGCCGCCATGATGCCGAAGAGCGCGCCGTAAAGCAGGCTGCCGCAAAGCCAGGCCGGCAGCAGAGACCAATAGGTGAAGGAGATCGGACGGGCGTAGCCGCCCTCGCGCAGGTTCGCGAACGTCCGGACCGGATCGAGCGCGACCTCCTTGATCGTCGCGATGAAATTGCCGACCGAGGCACCACGCTCCCAGGACGGCAGGGCGGGTGCGTCCACAGATTGAGCATGACCGGCAGGCGAAGACGGCACGTCGGCGCCGCGGAACTCCGGCCAGTCGCCCAGCGGCGTCCAAGCGTTCATCCCCTCGCGCCAGGCGAGGTCGGCGGCGTGGAAGCGTCCGGAGGAAAGCCCGGCCAGGATCTCCTCCGGGGCGAAGACCCCGAGCTGCTGTTGCTGGCGCGCGACGTGGATATGCATGTGCTTTTTGATAGGCGTGACCGAGGCCCTCGCAAGCCTAGGCCCGCTCAGCCCATCGGCCGGAAGAAGGGCCAGACGGCCAGGGCCATGAAGGCCACGGCCACGCAGCCGGCGCCGAAGCCCGCCACGGCCAGGGCCAGGATGGGCCTCCACGCGGATTCCCGATGGGCGGCCGGCAAGGCCACCGACAAGTAGGCGACGGTCAGCAAAGGCGAGAGCAGCCAGCCGCACGGGACGATCGCCGTCATGAGCATCGCACCGACCACGTAGGCCACGACCCGGAAGGTCGCCCGCAGGCCCGCCTTGCCTCCGCCGAACATGACGAGCACGGCGTGCATGAGGCATGCGCCGCCGAAGGCCGCGGCGGGCATGGCGAGGGGGAACCCCACGAGGAACGCGGCGAAGCGCCCGAGGTCTAGCCTGACGGGCGGAACCACGGGATTATCCGAGGCCGACCAGAGAATGATTTCTGACGCCACTCCACCCGTATAAGCCAGCTGTGCGTACAGGAAGGGGGCGACCAGGAAAGCGGAGACGAGCAACCACGATACGGAGCGACCGCGGACGGCGGTTTCCGCCGGAGAGCAGAGAGCGCTGCGAGGTGCGCACCAGATCGCGCGCAGGGTCTGCGCCCAAGCCGACCAACCGGGCCATGCTTTGGGTGAGGCGTCGAAAGCGAGCGCAGGCGGCGGCGCGAGCACGCGTAAGGCCCCGACCGCGGGCGCGAATTCCGGACGTGCGCCCAGAGGCACCCAGGCCGGCTCGCCCTCGCGCCAGGAGAGCGTCGACGCGGCGAGCCGGCCGGTGGCGAGACCCGCCACGACCTCGACGGAGGTCAGCACGCCGACGCCTACCCCTCGCTCGGCGAGATGATAGGGATGGTCGGACATGACGGCGGAAAAGTGGTGAGGAGGGCGGGGATCGAACCCGCGACCCGCAGCTTAGAAGGCTGCCGCTCTGATCCAACTGAGCTACCCCCTCGTGAAAGTGACCGTAAGACGGCCACCCCGGGCAGGCAAGCCGTCAGCCGACTAGCAGACCAGGTCTCTGAAGTTATGGAAGTCCGCCGAAAGCCCGCCGGGCATGCCCTTGTTGATCACCGAGACGGCGTCATGGGAATGCAGGGACTCCAGGTGCGAGCAGGCGATGACGAAGTCGCGGACGCGGGCGTCGGCGTCGAACTGCTCGTAGACGACGCGGGCGGCGTCTTCGACGAACTTGGAATAGGCGCCGTTGAGCTCGGCGAAAGCCTGCTCGTCCTCGCGCTTGACCATCACCTGGGTCTCCGTCTGGAGGCCCTTGAGGCAGAGGTCCTTCATGTCCTCGACGTAGAGGGAGCGTCCCGGCGAGACCTCCGCGACGACGCGGGCCTTGGAGCGCTGCGAGTGCGGGATGCCGTAGGCGCTGCGCTCCTCGCGGGCGTGCTCGGTGAGCTCGGCGGAGCAAGGACAGGCGGACGAGTAGACGAAGTCGAAATGGACGTAGCGGCGGAGGCGGTCGAGGTCGTCGATCGTGCCTTCGAGCACCGCGCGGTAATACTGCCAACCCTCGAGTCCGGAGCGGAGGGACTTCTGGAGGATCGGATAGCGAAACTCCACGAGGATGCGGGCGCGGCTGCAGTCCAGGTCCTTCTTGTAGCGGATGAGGACCTCCTCGAGGAGCTCGTGCGAGAGCACGCGGTCCTTGAACTCGTAGAAAGTCCGCATGATGCGGGACATGTTGATGCCCTTGCGGTCGGCCGCGAGGGAGACCGAGCCCGTGATCGTGCACTCGAGGGGGAGCGGCTTGCCGTCGCGGGTGGCGACGAGCATCGGCAGGTGGAAGCCGGAGATGCCGACGTGCTGGATCGGGACGTTGGCGCCCTGGATCAGGGAGGCGTCCTTGTTCTGCATGTCCGGCAGCGTCGCCCGGTAGGCGTCGTCGGCCCGGAAGTTCCGGTCGTAGCGTCGGGACAGGTCCCGGCTGCGGGGCGGATGTTCGGCTCGGCTCATGACGGGAAGGGTGGGAGGAAAAGCCCGGCAGGCAAACCGGCCGGGCAGAAAGTGCCCCCTGCGCTGGAGCCACCTGCCGGATTTGAACCGGCGACATTCTCATTACGAATGAGATGCTCTACCAGCTGAGCTAAGGTGGCGGCGCAGAGGAAAGACGAACATGGGCGGCCCGAAGCGGAAATCAAGCCTTGGCGGAGGGGGAAATGCCCTCGCCAGCCATGAAAAATAAGGCAAAGGTGCCTCCAGCCCATGCGAGCCGCCCTGATCGCCCGCCAGTTCGACGTCCAAGGAAGGCTCGTGACCGTCGAGCCCTACGGGTCGGGCAACGTCAACGACACGTACCTCGCGATCTTCCGGACGACCTTCTCGGAGCAGCGCTTCATCGTGCAGCGCATCCGCAAGGCGGTCTTCCCGCAGCCCGAGGTGATCATGCAGAACATGCGCGTGCTCACCGACCATTGCCACGCCAAGCTCGAGGCCGAAGCCGAGGGCGCGGACCGCATCTGGCAGCTCCCGAAGATCATCCAGACCAAGACGGGCGAAGACTGGGTGACGGACGCCGACGGCGACCTCTGGCGCGCGATCTCCCAGATCGCCAGCGCGCAGGCCTACGAGAAAGTGCGCAACCCGGAGCACGCGCACGAGGCGGGCATCGTGCTCGGGCACTTCCACCGCATGGTCAGCGACCTCCCCGCGGAGAAGCTCGGCTACGCCCTGCCCGGCTTCCACGTCACGCCCGGCTACCTCGCGAAGATGGACGCCGCGCTGGCCACGCCCGGCGGCCAGGAACGCCTCCACGCGTCGGTCGAAGCGAAACGCGCCGTGCGTTTCGTCGAAGCGCGCCGCGCGCGTTGCGCGGTGCTCGAAGAAGCGCGCGCCCGCGGCGACCTCGCCCTGCGCACGACGCACGGCGACCCCAAGGTCGGCAACATCATGATCGACGAGGCGACCGGCCGCGGCACCTGCATCGTCGACCTCGACACCGTGCAGCCCGGCCTGGTGCATTATGACATCGGCGACGCCACGCGTTCGGTGTGCAATCCGGCCGGCGAAGACGCGCCGGAGCTGGGCTCCGTGGTGTTCGACCTCGATCTTTTCACCATGTTTCACCGCGGTTATCAGGCCCATGCGCAGGACTTCCTGAGCCCGGCCGACCACCGCCACCTGTTCGACTGCATCCACCTGATCCCGCTCGAGCTCGGCCTGCGCTTCCTCGCCGACCACCTCGCGGGCGACGTGTACTTCAAGGTCCGCTATCCGGGCCACAACCTCCGCCGCGCGCTGGTGCAGTTCAAGCTCGCGGAGAGCATCGAAGCCCGCGAGCCCGCCATCCGCAAGGTGCTCGGCGAACGCTGATGACGAACGACCTGGCCGCCTTTTCGCCGACGCTTTGGATCGCGGCCGCGCTCCTGGCCGCGCTCATGGTCCGGGGTGCCTGGCGCGGCTATCGTCGCGGCCCGCTCCGGCAGCTCGCCGGGCCCGCCGCCCTGACGGTCGGCCAGCTCTGCGGCTGGCTCTTCGGGGGCGAACTCGGCCACGCCCTGCTCCAAGGCACCTCCTACCCTTGGATGCTGCGCGGCGTCACCGGCGTGGTGATCCTGGCCTGCGCCAGCGGGCTCTTATGCTATGCCCTGCTCTGGCGGATGGGCCGGCTGCCCGAAGGCCAGGACGAAGCCGAAAGCCCGGTCATGGGCGCGCTGGTGGGATGCTGGACGGGCGCCCTCTACTTTGTCCTGATCGTCGGCATCCTGGCCTCGGTGGCGTCGGTCTATGATCTGCTGGCCCGGCCGGGCAGTCCGAGCCGACACTGGACCACCGAGCTCCGCGACGAACTGGCGGCGACGCCACTGACCCGAGGCCTCAAAGACTGGTCGCCGATCCCTGATGAACAGCGGACCTTGGTACGGCAGACCCGGCGCCTCATGGCTGATCCGGAAGCCCGACGCAGGCTCATGGGCCAACCCGAAATCCGGGCCTTGGCCGCCCACCCCACCGTTTACCAGGCCTGGGAAGATAAAAAAGTTCGCGAGTTGTTGAATAACAATGATTTAAGTGGATTTATTGATCACCCTAAAGTCCGGGCTGTCCTGGCGGATGAAGCCCTGCAAAAAGAGGCCCAGCAGGTCGATTTAGCCAAGGTTATCGACCGGGCCTTGGGGCCGCCGAAAAAATAAGGGCTGAGCCCTATTTTGTGGTAGTCCCAAGGACGGGGTTCCGTATGTTGAAACCTCCTTCCCCACACCCATGAACAAGTTCTCGTTCCTCTTGGTCGCCCTCTGCGTCTCCCTGCATGCCCAGGATGCCAAGCCTGCCGGCACCAAGGCCGCCGCCCCTGAGGTGAAGCTGAGCGGCGGCGCCCAGAGCGCCCCCAAGACTTATTTCGCGGACGTCTGGGTGGGCCGGAGCATCTCCGACTGCCTGACCTTCCAGAACAACATCCAGGTCCTCGCCAAACAGGTCGAGGAACTCAAGCGCCTGCAGATCTTCCTGGAGAACGCCCTGACGACCCCTGAAAAGGAAGCCCGCGGCCACGAGATCGCCGCCAAGCAGGCCAAGCTCAAGGGCGACAACGAATCCATGGGCAAGCTCTACGGCGGCTTCAGCATCGACCGCCCCTACCAGCTCGTCTTCACCAAGGCCATCATCGCCACCCCTCTCTCCAACGAGGAGTTCACCAAGCTGACCAGCGCCAAGGATTTCAAATCCGACACCATCCTCAGCCTCGGCGACAAGAAGTTCCAGATCCGGAACACCGTCGCCGGCCAGGCCGAAGTCGAGACTTTCGGCCTCTCCCTCAAGCGCATCACCGACGCCAAGTCCCAGCTGCAGCAGCTCGTCGACCTTCAGCCGCGCCTGACCAAGGACGAGGACAAGGCCAAGGTCGAGAAGGCCATCAAGGACCTCCAGGATGACCTCTCGAAGAACCTCGAAGAGTTCAAGAAGTCCCACGGCTTTGATTTCAACGCCGAAGCCATCACCCTCCCCGCCGAAGCCAAGCTCTCGGTCCAGATCACCGAAGACGAAAAGAAGGCCATCGAAGCCAAGGCCGTCACCTCCGGCGAGAAGAAGTAACCCCCTTACCCCTAACCCCGACCACCTATGTCCACCAC
>JBEDDU010000178.1:0-3573 GCA_041176065.1 Verrucomicrobiota bacterium
GGCAACCTGTCCCTGCCCGCCCTGCTCCGCCCCGCCGGCTATGTCTCGGGCTACTTCGGCAAGTGGCACCACGGCAACCAGTCGGGCAAACGCCCGGGCTTCGACACCTCCGCCAGCTTCGTCGGCCAAGGCGTCTATTTCGACTGCCCCATCGAGGTCGACGGCGTCAAGACCCCCAGCAAAGGCTTCGTTGACGACGTCACGACCGAGTACGCCGCCAACTTCATCAAGGCGAACAAGGACAAGCCCTTCCTGATGATCCTCGGGCTGAAGACCTGCCACGGACCGTTCACGCCTCCTCCCCGCCATGCCCAAGCCTACGAAGGCGCGCTGGCCCGCAACGTGCCCAACTACGGCGTGCCGGCGATCTACGCCCCCGCCGGACCCAACGGCGCGAAAGGCAAGGCCACCGACGCGAAGGAAGTCCCCACGAACCTCGGCATGTTCCGCGGGATCAACGGCGTCGACGACAACGTCGGCAAGCTGCTGGCGTTGCTCGATGAGCTCAAGCTGGCCGAGGATACGGTCTTCGTCTTCTCGAGCGACAACGGCTACTACCTGGGCGAACACAATCTCGGCGACAAGCGCACCGCCTACGACGAATCCCTCCGCATCCCGATGCTCGTTCGCTACCCGCGCACGGTGAAGGCCGGACGGACGGATGACCGCATGGTCCTTAACATCGACCCGGCCGCCACCTTCCTCGACCTCGCCGGTCAACCGGTGCCCGCCGCGATGCAGGGCCGCAGCTGGAAGCCCCTCCTGGAGGGACGGGACGACACCGCCTGGCGCGAGAGCTTCTTCTACTGCTACTTCTACGAAAAGGGTTTCAACGCGCCCCTCACGACCGCCGTCCGCACGGCCGACGCCAAGTTGATCAAATACCCGGGGCACGAAGAATGGACCGAAGTCTTCGACCTCAAGGCCGACCCTTACGAGGTGAAGAATCTCGCCGCCGACCCGGCTTACGCCGAACTGCTCCAGAGACTGGAAGCCGAATACGCCAAGCAGGCCAAGGCGATCGACTTCCGGGTGCCTGACTTCGCGGACCGGCCCGGCGCCGACGACGACAAGGGCGGCAAGAAGAAGCCCGGCAAGAAGAAGGCGAAGTGACGTCCAGAAAATAGGTGTTTTCCTCGCAAGGGCTGTCATCGTGCAGCCCTTGCCCATGTCCGCCCCCCTCGACCTCACCCGAGCGCCCGCGACCGACCCGCTCGGCATCTATCGTTTCCGCGACGGGCTCTACGCCGTCGACCTGATCGCCGCCGCGATCACGGAGTTCGACCTCTTCACGAAGCTGGCCGCCAACCCGTCCGACCTCGCCACGGTCTGCCGTGACCTCGGCACGCACCGTCGTCCGACGGACGTGATGCTGACCCTCTTCGCCGCCAACGGCTTCCTTTCGGTGAAGCATGGCGTCTACTCCGTCACGCAGCTCGGCCAAGAACACCTCGTCAGCACGTCCGCGACTTTCCTGGGCCCCTACTACGCCTCGCTCAAGGACCGCCCGGTGGTGAAGGATTTCATCGTCATCCTGCGCACCGACAAGCCCGCGAACTGGGGCAGTTACAAGGATGAGAAGCCCTGGAGCGAGGCGATGCTCACCGATGAGTTCGCGACCAGCTTCACGGCCGCCATGGATTCCCGCGGCTTCGTCCTGGGGCCGGCCATGGCCAAGGCCTCGCCCATCGGCTCGCGCGCCCGCCTGCTCGATGTCGCCGGCGGCTCCGGCATCTACGCCTGCGCCTTGGTCGCCAACCACCCCCAGCTCACGGCCACGGTCTTCGAACGCGCGCCGGTCGACGGCATCACGCGCAAGATGGTCGCCAAGCGCGGCTTCCAGGACCGCGTCGACGTCAAGGCGGGCGACATGTTCAAGGACCCCCTACCCTCCGGCTACGACGTCCATCTGTTCTCCAACGTCCTCCACGACTGGGACACGGACAAGGTCCGCTTCCTGCTCGCCGCTTCCGCCAAGGCCCTGCCCAAGGGCGGCCTGCTCATCGTCCACGACGCGCACCTCAACGACGACAAGACCGGCCCCGCCCCCGTGGCCGCTTACTCGGCGTTGCTGATGAGCGTCACCGAAGGCCGCTGTTACGGCACCGGCGAGATGCGCGAACTGCTCACGGAAGCCGGCTTCACCGACATCCGCCACCAGGACACCGCGTGCGACCGCAGCATCGTCACGGCGGTCAAGATGGCAGAGGGCTGATGACAGATGACGGATTTAAAAGACCCTTCCCCTTATCATCCCACATTTCCTTCTGTCATCTGTCATCCACCCCTCCCATGCGCCGCCTGCTTCTCGCCCTTCTCCTCACCCTGACCGTCCACGCCGCGGAGCACCCTGAGCTCGCCCGCGTGACCGCGGCCGATGACGCCCGCGTGGCGGCCATGCTCGCCCCTACCCGCGAAAAGCTCGATGCCGTGCTTTCGCCCGAACTTCGCTACGCGCACTCCAACGGACAGGTCGATACCAAGGCGGCGCTGATCGCTTCCCTGACGGACGGCTCGGCGACATATTCCAAATACGCCTATCAGGAGCGCACGTTCACCTTCCCCGCCCCGGGCGTCGCCCTCATGGCGGGACGCTTCGACGTGAAAGCCGTCGTCAAAGGCAACGCCGCCGAAAGCACCATCGGCTTCCTCGCGGTCTGGCGCCTCGAGCAGGGCGCATGGAAATTCCTCGCCTGGCAGTCCTGCAAGATCCCGCCGGCGACACCCGCGAAGTAAGGTTTTCCTCGCAACCACAGGGGTTCTCGACTGTCTCAAAGACAGCATGAACCCCCTGCTCGCCTCCGTCGTCGCCCTGTCCCTGGGCGTCGGCTCCCTCCTTGCCGCTGATACCCCGGCCAAGGCCAAGCCGGCGACGCCCAAGGCGCCCGCCCGGTTCCAGAACGACGGCAACCCCGAGCACCTGAAGACGCCGCTGATCATCAAGCCGGATGAGAACGTGGCCTACGGTCCGCACCGCATGCAGGTCCTGTATTTCTGGCGCGCGAAGTCCGACCAGCCCACGCCCCTGCTCTTCTACATCCATGGCGGCGGCTGGACCAACGGCGACCGCTCCTCCGTCAACGGCATGCTCAAGGAAGCCCTCGCGGCCGGCATCTCCGTCGTCTCCGTCGAATACCGATACATCAAGGACGCCACCGAAGACAAGGTCGTGCCTCCGGTGAAGGGGCCGATGCTCGATTGCGCCCGCGCCCTCCAGTTCGTGCGCAGCAAGGCGAAGGAATGGAACCTCGACAAGACCAAGGTCGGCGCGGCCGGCGGTTCCGCCGGCGCCTGCACGAGCCTCTGGCTCGCCTTCCACGACGACCTCGCCGATCCGACGAGCGAAGATCCCGTCGCCCGCGAATCCACCCGGCTGACCTGCGCCGCCGTCCAGGTGCCTCAGACCACCCTCGACCCGCACCAGATGCGCGCGTGGACGCCGAACAGCAGCTACGGCGCCCACGCCTTCGGCATCGCCGGCGACTCCGCGAAGAAGATCTCGAGCTTCCAGGCCTTCTACGACGCGCGCGAACGCATCCTGCCTTGGATCAAGGAATACTCGCCCTATGCGCT
>JBEDDU010000179.1:0-4749 GCA_041176065.1 Verrucomicrobiota bacterium
ATTACTTCGTTTGCCTGGTTTGGCGGGCCTTGATGAGACCGCCTAAGAGTCGGCCCACCCTCACGACCTGAGGCGATACCCGATCATAATCGGCGGCAGGCAGAGATCCGAAATCGCGGGACAGCTCGAGCTGCGTCTCCAGTTCCGCCAATGAGCCACGGGCAACCTGCAGGAAGCGCAGTGCATCCAAGTTGGTGCCGCGCTCATTGCCCTCAGCAATGTTAGATGGCACGGAAATCGCCGCCCGCCGCAGTTGATCGCAAAGACCATAATACCTTCTCATTTCAGGCCTCTCGCACGACCTCAGCACCTCTAGTGCCAGCTGCTTGGCCGCCTGCCACGCCAGCAGGTCCCTAAAGGTAGACACCTTCGGCAGCGACCCCTGTTCTTCACCCGAGCTCATCAGGGGAATCTGCGCCACTCGAAACCTCCAGTCGACATCCTGCCGCTAAGGCTCACCCCCTGAAACCAACACCCCACCCTCAGGACCTCCAGCCCTCCCGTCCTCAGGCCCTCAAGCAAGCTCCCCCGGTTGCTTCCCTTCGGGTTCCTTGAGCTGATCGCCCCAACCGAGGATGCGCGCCTGGGCGCCGTGATGCTCGGCCTTGGTCTTGTCGCCCCGCTCCATCCAGATGCGGGACATGGAAGTGTGGACGTGGATGTCCTTGGGTCGCAGCGCGAGGGCCTGCTCGCCGGCGGCGAGGGCTTCGTCATACTGACCCGCGGCAAAGTGGACCTCCGCCTTGGCGAGCCAGGCTTCGAAGCAGGCCGGATCGGCCGTGACCGCCGCCTGCAGCTTCGCGAGGGCCGCGGCTTCGTCGCCGACGGCGAAGTCGAACGACGCCTCTTCCGCCAAGGCCAGGGCGCGCGCTGAGGGCGTGGGATCGGACATGCGGACAACGTGCGAGGAGCCCGCGGCATCGCAAGCGCTCCTTTCACGCTTGGAAAGGGACCGAGGGGGTCGCAACTTAACCGCATCATGGATCCTCGCTACGGAAAGCTCGCCGAAGTGCTCTGCGGTTTCTCGACCCGCCTCAAGAAGGGGGAGAACGTCCTCATCGACGCCCACGACGTCCCCGAGGACTTCGTCATCGCCCTCATCCGGGCCGCCCGCGAACGCGGCGCCACCCCGATGGTCAACCTCCACAAGGCCCGCGTCGGCCGCGAGATGGTCAAGGGCGGCACCAAGGAACAGTTCAAGCTGGCCGCCGACCACGAGCTCGCCCGCATGAAGAAGATGCAGGCCTACGTCGCCGTGCGCGGTTCGGACAACATCTTCGAAGGCAGCGACATCCCGGCCGCCCAGGCCAAGCTCAACGGCGAGATGATGCGCCCGGTCCTCGACCACCGCGTCAACAAGACCAAGTGGGTCGTCCTCCGCTGGCCGACCTCCTCCATGGCCCAGCAGGCCAAGATGAGCACCGAAGCCTTCGCCGACTTCTACTTCCGCGTCTGCACGCTCGACTACTCCCGCATGATCCCGGGCATGGAAGCCCTCAAGCAGGCAATGATGAAGACCGACGAGGTCCACATCACCGGCCCGGGCACCGACCTGAAGTTCAACATCAAGGGCATGAACGCCATCCCTTGCGGCGGCGAATACAACATCCCCGACGGCGAGGTCTTCACCGCGCCGATCAAGGACTCCGTCAACGGCGTGCTGCAGTATAACTGCGCGACCATCTACCAGGGCGTCTCTTTCGAGAACATCCGCCTCGTCTTCCGCAAGGGCAAGATCGTCGAGGCCACCTCGAACAACACCAAGCGCCTCAACGAGATCCTCGATACCGACGGCGGCGCGCGCTTCATCGGCGAGTTCGCCATCGGCTTCAATCCGCACATCCTCAACCCGATGCAGGACATCCTGTTCGACGAGAAGATCGCGGGCTCCTTCCACTTCACGCCCGGCAAGTGCTACGAGACCACCGACAACGGCAACCATTCGTCCATCCACTGGGACATGGTCTGCATCCAGCGCCCCGAATACGGCGGCGGTGAGATCCGTTTCGACGGCCAGGTGATCCGCAAAGACGGCCTCTTCCTTCCCAAGCCCCTCCAGAAATTGAATCCCGCATACCTCCTCGGTAAGGCCAAATAACATGGCCAACCAAAAAAAGCCGAAGAAGGCCCAGCCCAAGCGCCTCGGATCCCGTCCGCAGGCCCGCACGGCCAAGGCGCTCAAGCGCAAGGCCAAGCCCGCCCCGCACGTGCCCTACGCGGCCCGTCCGGCCAAGGCGCCCGTCGAGGAGGCCCGCCCGGATGAGATCTTCAAGACCCGCATCCCGAGCGAGTTCGAACCCGCCCGCGCCGACAAGATCATCGCCGCGCTGCTCGATGGCGTCAGCCGCTCCCGCGTGCAGAAGGCCCTCGACCTCGGCATGGTGAAGGTCAACGGCCAGACGGCCGATTGCCGCACGTTGCTCAACCCCGGCGACGCCATCGAGGTCGCCCTGCCCTCTCCCGGCGAGCCCACCGCCCGCCCGGTGAAGATGGCCCTCGAGGTCCTCTTCGAAGACGCGCACATCATCGCGGTCAACAAGCCCGCCGGCCTGCTCACGCACCCGGTGCAAGGCTCCGACGAAGTCTCGATCGTCCACGGCCTGCTCCACTACACCAAGGGCAAGCTCGCCCCGGCCGGCGGCGCGCCCCGCCCCGGCGTCGTGCATCGCCTCGACCGCGAGACCTCCGGGGTCATCGTGCTCGCGAAGACCGACAAGGCCTACCACGCGCTCGTCGCCCAGTTCGCCGAACGCACCGCGCAGAAGGAATACCTCGCCCTGGTCGACAAGGCCCCGCGCCTGCTCTCCGGCGTCATCAACGCCAACATCGACCGCCACCGCACCGTCCGCGTGCGCATGGCCGTCCGTGAAGACGGCCGCGAAGCCATCACCGACTGGCGCGTCGAAGAGAAGTACGGCGTCGAGGCCGCGCTCGTCCGCGCCTTCCCGCACACCGGCCGCACGCACCAGATCCGCGTCCACCTCGCGCACATCACGCACCCGATCCTCGGCGACCGCACGTACGGCAAGTTCGACGTCCCGAGCTACACCGGCTGGCCGATGCCCCGCGTGATGCTCCACGCCCACAAGCTCACCCTGACGCACCCGCAGACCGGCAAGCCGCTCACGATCACCGTCGAGCCGCCCAAGGACTTCCAGGAGCTCAAGGAATGGCTGGCCAAGAAGTTTGGGCGTAAGTCCTATCTTCTTCCCGCTTAAGCGGGAAGAAGGAGGGCTAGAGCTAGGACTGGGGCTAGGGCTGGTTTAGGTTAACCCCCTTACTAGTCCTAGCCCCAGCCCTGTCCCTAGCCCTGATCAAAATCCCTTCTGGCCGGGCTTAGGCAGTTTGGTCGGGGCCTTCCACTCGGCGGGTAGGATCTTCGCGGCGGTCAGCGGGTCGTTGTCGCCGTCGGCTTTCATCTCGGTGGCCAGCTTCTCAAGCATGGCCTTGATACGCTCGGCGTGAGCGGGGTCGGCCGACAAGTCCTTGGTCTCGAACGGATCGGACTGCAGGTCGAAGAGCTGCGTGCGGTCGACGTGCGGATAGCGGATGAGCTTCCAGCGTCCGTCGGAGAACGCTTTCTGGATGGTCTTGTAACCGAACATCAGGAACGGACGTCCGGGCTGGGCGGGGTCCTTGAGGACGGACGAGAACTCCCGACCGTTGGAACCTGTCGGGGTCGCGATGCCGCAGAGTTTACCCAGCGTCGGCATGACGTCGAAGAGGTAGCACATCGCGTCGCTCCGCTGGTCGGCGGCGATACCCGGGCCGGCGACGATGAGCGGCACGCGCATGGAGTGCTCGTAGAGGTTCTGCTTGCCGATGAGGCCGTGCGAACCACGGGCGACTCCGGAATCGGCGGCGAAGACGATGATCGTGTTGGCGGCGTAGGGCGAGGCATCGACGGCGTCGAGGACGCGGCCCACCTGCACGTCGAGGAAGCTGATATAACGATAATACTCGGCCAGCATCGTCTTCACGTCGGCCTCCGGGCGAGGCCACTTCATCAGCTGCTCGTCACGGATGACCATCTCGCCGTTGTCGAAGGGATGCTGCGGCAGGAAGTTCGGCGGCAGCGGGATCGAGGCCGGGTCATATTTCACCGGGAAGGCGTCGGGTACGATGTGCGGGTCATGCGGGCCGTCGAAGGCCAGGTAAGCGAAGAACGGCTGCGTGCCGTTGACCGCCTTCAGGAAAGCCAAGGTCTCATCGGTGGCCTCTTCGCAGAGATGCTTCGGCGCCACCTTGCCGGGCGTGAGCTTACCGTTCGGCAGGAGGTCGCTGGTCGGAGCCTTGAGCGGATTGACCATGCCGCCCACGAAGAGCGCCTTGGCCTGCTGGAAGGACTTAGGGATCGAAGGCGGGCCATTGTGCCACTTGCCGGCGGCGAAGGTCGCATAGCCGGCCTGGCCGAAGGCATGGGGCCAGGTTTCATGCTTCAGCAGCTTCTCATCAATCTGGGCGAGCGAGCGGCCCGAGAGCAGCATCGCGCGCGAAGGCACGCAGGTCGCGCCTTGGTTGCCCCCTTGCATGTAGGCCCGGTTGAACGCCACGCCGCGCTTCACGAGGCGATCGAGGTTAGGAGTCTTGATGACCGGATTACCCAGGGCCGCGATGGTGTCGGCGCGCTGGTCGTCGGCGAAGATGAAGACGACGTTGGGCGCCGGGGCGGCGCGCAGGGATAGGATCGTGGCGCAGAACGCGACGATGAGGCGGGGCAGGCTCATGCGCCCATCCAAGCCGTGCGCC
>JBEDDU010000180.1:0-5502 GCA_041176065.1 Verrucomicrobiota bacterium
CCCAGAAGGTGAAGGGAGACATGCGCGCCTATCGCTGGGACCTCGTCGAATGGGACGCGGCGTCCTCGTCCTTCCGCGCCTTGCGGACGATCTGGGCAGCCGACGAAGCCCACCCCGCCCCGCCGCCCCTGCCCGAAGGCCATGCAGTGCCATGGACCGACGGAGAAGGCCGACGCTGGATGCTGTTCGGCAACACCTTCCCGACCCTGCGCACGCCGGCGACCTACGAGGGCTGGCGCGACCCGGCGAACTGGACCTCGCTGGCCGCCGAGAACGTGGCGACGACGCCGGACGGCCGACGCATCCGCGCGCACCGCGGACACGTCGCCTGGCATCCGTGGAGCCGGAAATGGCTCGCGGTGTTCACCGAGCACGGCGGCAGACCCTCCTCGCTGGGCGAGATCTGGCTGGCGGAAGCCGCGGCCCCGACGGGTCCGTGGACCGACGCACGCAAGGTGCTCTCGCATGCCGATTATTCGTTCTACAATCCCGTCCTGCATCCGGAGTTCTTCCGGGACGACTCACCGGTGATCCATTTCGAGGGCACCTACACGACCACCTTCTCCGGCAACAAGCAGCCGACGCCGCGCTGGGACTATAATCAGGTGCTTTATCAGGTCGACCTCTCCCTCCCGCCTTTCGCCGCAGGGAAATGAACCCGCCTGCTTGACGCCATGGCGCGCGGGCGGGATGGTAGCCCGATGGACGAAGCCACCCAACGCCTGCTCGCCGCGCGCCGCCGCCCGGACCGCCGCGCGTTGCTGCGCCAGCGTTGGGACCAGCTGTTCTTCCTCCATTGGCGCGTCGATCCCGCCGCGGTCGCCCGTCGGCTGCCCCCTGGCCTGACGCCCGACCTCTTCGAAGGCGAGACGCACCTCGGCATCGTCGGCTTCCGCATGCTGGGCCTCCGCCCGGAAGGCCTGCCCGCCCTGCCTTGGCTGTCTTCGTTCAACGAACTCAACGTGCGCGTCTACGTGCGCGACGCCTCCGGCGAACCGGGCGTGTGGTTCCTGTCGCTCGACTGCGACCGCGACCCGGCCGTGCGCATCGCGCGCACGTTCTTCGGACTGCCCTACGAACACGCCGGCGTCACCCATCGGCCCTTCGGCGAACGCTGGACGATGGACTGCCAGCGCGAAGGCTTCGCGCACGCCGCGCGCTACGCCTGGAAACCGCTGACGCCGCCGGCTCCCGCCGAACCCGGCACGCGCCTCTTCCACCTCGCCGAACGCTACAACTTCTTCTCCGTCCGCCGCGGACGCCTGCTCCGGGGCCAGGTCCATCACGCCCCCTACGCGCTCAGCCTCGCCCAGCTGACCGCCTGGAGCGAGCAGCCGGTCGAGTGGGACGGCTTCCCGCTCGCCGGCCGCGCGCCGGACTTCGCGCATTGCTCCGCGGGCGTCGACGTCGAGGCCTTCGGCCTCGTCCCCGCCCATGCGTAGGCGGCTCCGCGAATACCGGCACGCGGTCTGGGACTGGAACGGCACCTTGCTGGACGACACCTGGCTCTGCTGCGCCTCGCTCAACCGCCTGCTGGCGGAAGACGGCCATCCGCCGGTCGACCCGACGCGTTACCGCGAGATCTTCCAGTTCCCCGTCATCAAGGTCTACCAGGCCATCGGCTTCACGCCGGATGAAGCCTCCTTCCGCGCTATGTCCGTCCGCTTCATGGCGGCCTACGAAGCGCGCAAGACCGAGTGCCGCCTGCATGACCACGCCGAGACGCTCCTCGCCGGGCTGTCCGCCGCCGGCCTGACCCACTCCGTGCTCTCGGCCTACGAACGCACGCTCCTCGCCGGCACCCTCGCTCACTACGGCCTCGCCGACCGCTTCCGCAAAGCCTGCGGCGGCGACGACATCCATGCCGGCAGCAAGGAGGAGCGCGCCCGGCGTCACCTGGCCGACCTCGGCGTGCGCCCGGAGGACGTGATCTACTTCGGCGACACGGCCCATGACGCGGAGGCGGCCGCGGCCATGGGGGTCGATTGCGTGCTGGCCGCCCATGGCCACCAGCATCGGACCAGGCTGGAAGGGCTGGGCGTCCGGGTGGTCGACGGGTTCGGCGAACTATTGGCCGAACTCTGAGCCGAACCTGCGCCCGCCGCCGGGGTCAGACACAGGAGCCCCTCCGTTTTGGTTGCCCTCCGGCACCCGGTCGGGTTCTTATCCCCACCCCCTCCCATGTCCCTCCTTGCGGCGCTCACCGCGCTCGACCCTGACATCACCGATTCGCCGTGGCTCGTCCTGGCGCTCGCCATCCTCATCGCCTTCTCCATCTACCTCATCCTTCGCTCCAAACGCAAAGCCATGGCCAACACCCCTCCCTCCTCCGACGCCAACGACGAGATCGCCGACGTCAAGAAGGCCGGCGCCGAAGGATTCGGCTCCGTCGAACAGGTCTTCCCGCCGAGCGCCGACTTCGTCGCGAAGGCGCGCGTCAAAGGCATGGACGGCTACGAAGCCCTCTACCGGCGCTCGATCCAGGATCCCGACGGCTTCTGGGCCGACGAGGCGAAGGAGCTCGCCTGGTTCCAGCCCTGGACGAAGGTCGTCGACGAATCCAAGAAGCCGTTCTTCCGCTGGTTCGTCGACGGCAAGACCAACGTCGCCTACAACTGCCTCGACGCGCAGGTCGCCAAGGGCCTCGGCGACAAGGTCGCGATCGTCTACGAAGGCGAGCCCACCGCCGACGGCAAGGCCGTCGAGGTCCGCCGCATCACCTACCGCGAGCTGCTCGCCGAAGTCAGCCGCTTCGCCAACGTGCTCAAGGGCATGGGCCTGGAACGCGGCGACACCGTCGCGATCTACATGCCGATGGTCCCCGAGCTCGCGATGGCCGTCCTCGCCTGCGCCCGCCTCGGCGTCGTCCACTCCGTCGTCTTCGGCGGCTTCTCCGCCGAATCCATCCGCGACCGCGTCAACGACGCGAAGTCCAAGGCCGTCATCACGATGGACGGCGGCTACCGCCGCGGGAAGTTCCTGCCGCTCAAGCAGACGGTCGACGAAGGCGTGAAGGACTGCCCGACCTGCGCGCACGTGCTCGTGCTGCAGCGCCACCCGGGCAAGCCCGACGCGGGCTGCGTCATGCAGGCCGGCCGCGACGTCTGGTATCACGAGGCCGCCGCGAAGGTCGCCGACCGGTGCGAAGCGGTCCAGCAGGAGGCCAACGAGATGCTCTTCCTGCTCTATACTTCCGGCTCCACCGGCAAGCCCAAGGGCATCATGCACAGCGTGGGCGGCTACATGGTCCACGCCTACGCGACCAACAAATACGTCTTCGACCTGCGCGGCGACGACCTCTTCTGGTGCACCGCCGACGTGGGCTGGGTGACCGGCCACACCTACGTGGTCTACGGCCCGCTCCTCAACGGTTCCACGGTGCTGATGTACGAAGGCGCGCCCGACGCCCCCGACTACGGCCGCTTCTGGAAGATCATCGAAGACCACAAGGTCTCGGTCTTCTACACCGCCCCGACCGCCATCCGCGCCTTCATGAAGTGGGGCGACGAGTGGGTGAAGAAGCACGACCTTTCCTCGCTCCGCCTCCTCGGGTCCGTCGGCGAACCGATCAACCCCGAAGCCTGGCTCTGGTATCACCGCAACATCGGCGCCGAACGCTGCCCGATCGTCGACACGTGGTGGCAGACCGAGACCGGCGGCCACATGATCACGCCGATGCCCGGCTGCACGCCCACCAAGCCCGGCTCCGCGACCCTGCCCTTCTTCGGCGTCGACGCCGCCGTCCTCGACGAGCACGGCAATGAGACCGACCACGGCATCCTCGCGATCCGCAAGCCCTGGCCCGGCATCACGCAGGGCATCTTCGGCGACGAGAAGCGCTACGTGGAGACGTACTGGAGCCGCTGGAACGGACAGTATTACTTCCCCGGCGACGGCGCCATCCGCGACAAGGACGGCTACCTCTGGATCACCGGCCGCGTCGACGACGTGGTCAACGTCTCCGGCCACCGCATCGGCACGGCCGAACTGGAAGCGATCTTCATCGAGGACGCGGCGGTCGCCGAGTCCGCGGTCATCGGCGTGAAGCACGACCTCAAAGGCCAGGGCCTCATGGCCTTCGTCATCCTGAAGTCCGCCGCCGCCAAGACGGTCGACGAGGCCGCCCTCGCGAAGAAGCTCAACGGCATGGTCGACGCGAAGATCGGCAAGTTCGCCCGCCCGGAACGCATCGTCTTCGTGCCCGACCTGCCGAAGACCCGCTCGGGCAAGATCATGCGCCGCCTCCTGCGCGACATCTCCGAAGGCCGCGAACTCGGCAATGTCACGACCCTGGCCGACCCGGCCGTGGTCGAAGCCATCAAGGCCAAGTTCGCCGCGAAAGCCTGACGCCGGTCAGCCCCCTCCCAAAGCCCCGACCCCGTCGGGGCTTTTTTGTATCAATCAACTCAAAGGGAGACCGGAAGCCGGATGATTTGCATAAGCAAAAGCCTGAATGCCTCTGCTTGATTGCCACTTGCCGGCCCCGGCCCTGGCCCCGGTTCTAGCCCTGAATCAATTCAGCCCTCTATTCAGCCCTCCATTCAGCCCTCCGTCATCTGCCATCTGTCATCGCCCTCTTGCCTCCACCCTCTTCGCCCCTTACACCTTACCCATGCGCCTCCCCACGCTCCTCCTGCTCCTCCTGACGACCCTCGGCTTCGCCGCGCCGAAAGCCCCGACGCTCAACGTCGGCGACAAGGCCCCGACGAAACTTCCGTCCGGCTGGATCAAGGGCGACCGCGTCTCGGCGCTGGACCCGAACAAGACGTACCTCGTCGAATTCTGGGCGACCTGGTGCCCGCCGTGCGTGGCCTCGATCCCGCATCTCTCCGAACTCCAGAAGACGCTCAAGGCCGACGGCGTGCAGGTGATCAGCGTCCATGTCTCCTCCGGCGTCGAAGCCGCCGACGCGTATGTGCGGAAGAACGGCAAGCAGATGGAATACACCGTCGCGAAGGACGCCAATGGCGCGATGGGCAAGGCCTGGCTCGAGGCCGCCGGCCAGAACGGCATCCCCTGCGGCTTCGTGGTCGCGGGCGGCAAGATCGCCTACATCGGCCACCCGGCTTCGCTTAACGCCGAGAAGATCCGCGGCTTCATCGCGGAAGCCAAAGCCGCCGCCCCTGCCGCGCCGGCGAAGAAATAAGGAAGCATAGGTATTTGCGGTTAGCGGTTGGCGGTAAGCGGTTAGGCCAATCAACCTAGCCCACATACGGTATCAGATCCCCCTTTGAGCCAATCGACTGGCTTGAGGGAGGGCTCGGCGTAGCCACGCCCCGACCTTCGGCCGCCATCCGGCGGCCGATACACCTATGTCGTGACGCGGTCCCGACCCTACCACTCAATGGCCTAGCCCAAGCCCCAGCCCGAGCCCTAGCCCTATTCAATTCAGCCCTCTATTCAGTCCTCAACGCAGTCCTCCATTCAGCCCTCCGTTTTGCCGCTTCCCCTCCTTGCCTCAAGCCCACCGGCACTCTAGTCCTCGGCTCACCCCCATGCGCC
>JBEDDU010000181.1:0-9101 GCA_041176065.1 Verrucomicrobiota bacterium
ACTTCTTGGCGCGCTTGGTACCGATGACTTCGTCGGTCTCGATCTCCTTGACGGGAGCCGGGGGGACGTCGCCAGGGGGAGGCGTAGGGGTATCTTCGCTCATCGTTTAAAGGGGGTGTTCAATCTTCCCCCCTGCCCTGCCTGCTTCAACCCTTTTTGGGCGGCCCCCGGGCCAATAAGTGCCTTAAGAAATGACTTGCGGGCAGGCCCTCGAGCCCTTCTCCTTCGCCTTCCACTGATTGCAGGGTGGAGCAGCCCGGTTAGCTCGTCAGGCTCATAACCTGAAGGTCGTAGGTTCAAATCCTACCCCTGCACCCAATTTCAAAGCCCTAATGGGCAGATACTTATGAAAGCGCCCAGAAAAATGGCGATTTCGCTTGAACCGATCAGGATTAAATGCACGGTATCAGGTATTAAATTTGTCCTACGGGACAATGGGGTAAGTAAGATAAAGCAGTAAAAAACAGGCGGCTTGCATAGGGGTATGCAAGCCGCCTCCTTTTTGGGCGGTCTCTCCGCCTCCCTGGACACGAAAAAGCCCGGCTCCTTGCGGACCGGGCTTCGTCGTTCCTGGAGGACGGCTCAGCCGCCGCCGGTCATCTTGGTGATGAGCGCGATGAGCGGGAGGAACATCGCGAGCACGATCGTGCCGACCACGACGGCGAGGAACACGATGAGGATCGGCTCGATGATGGAAGTCAGCGCGGTCACCGCGTTGTCGACTTCTTCGTCGTAGATGTCCGCGACGCGGTTGAGCATCTCGGGCAGCTGGCCGGTCTCTTCGCCGACCTGGATCATGGACGTCACCATCTGCGGGAAGACGCCGGACTGCTCGAGCGGCACGGAGAGCGGCTCGCCGTCGCGGACGCGGTCATGCACGCGTTCGAGGGACTGGGCGATGACGACGTTGTCGAGCGTGTCGCGGGTGATCGAGATGGACTGCAGGATCGGGACGCCCGAGGCCATCAGGGTGCCGAAGGTGCGCGCGAAGCGGGAGACGGAGACGATCTGCACGAACGCGCCGACCTTGGGGAGGCGGAAGATCATCTTGTCGAAGACCGCCTTGCCCTTGTCCGAGCCGAGCCAGCTCTTCAGGCCGAAGTAAAGGCCGAAGACGGCGATCGGGGTCGCCCACCAGAATTCGGTGAGGAACTTGGAGATGCCGACGACGAACTGCGTGAGGGGCGGCATCGTCGTCTTCTGGCTGTCCAGCAGCTTCTGGAACGAAGGCACGACCTTCACCATCAGGATGTAGACGATGATGACGGCGACCGACATGACGACGCCCGGGTAGACCATCGCCGACTTCACCTTCTTCTGGATGCGCTCGGCCTTCTCGCGGAACTTCGCGAGACGGTCGAGGACCTTGTCGAGCACGCCGCCGGCCTCGCCCGCGCGGACCATGTTGACGAAGAGCTTGTCGAAGACCTTCGGGTGCGCCTGGAGGGCCTCGGAGAGGTTGTTGCCCTGGGAGACGCTCTCGGCGATGTTCGCGAGCACCGCCTTGAAGGCGGGGTTGCGCTCCTGCTTGGTGATGAGCTCGAGCGCGCGGAGGAGCGGCAGGCCGGCGACGATGAGCGTCGCCAGCTGACGGGTCATCACCGTGACGTCGTTCGACGTCACCTTGGCGCCGAAGGAAAAGCCGGCCTTCGCGGGGGCGGCGGCCGCCGCCGGCTTGGCGCCGGCCGTATCGGCGACGAGCGTGGTGACCATCAGGCCTTTCGCCATGAGCTTCTGGCGGGCCTGCGCGTCGTCGGCGGCGTCGATCCGGCCGGTGGCCTGGGCCCCGGTGCGGTCGATGGCGGTGTACTTGTAGTCGGGCATGGGTGGTGCGTGGGTGTTAAGGTCAGGTGTACTTGAGGACTTCCTCGATGGAGGTGTGGCCGTCGAAGATGCAGCGCAGGCCGTCCTCGCGGAGCGGGCGCATGCCGGATTCGATGGCCTTCTGCTTGAGCACCAGGGTCGGCGCCTTCTGGGTGATCAGGGCCCGGAGCTGGTCGTTGATCGTCATCAGCTCGAACAGGCCCTGGCGGCCCTTGTAACCGGAACGGCTGCAGTCGGGGCAGCCCTTGCCGTAGTAGAACTTCTTGTTGGCGATCTCGAGCGCGTCGACGCCCAGCATGTTGACGACGTCCTTGTCCGGCTCGTAGGGCGTGCGGCAGGTCTTGCAGATGCGGCGCAGCAGGCGCTGGGCGAGGACGCCTTCGAGCGAGGCGGAGATCAGGAACGGCTCGAGACCCATGTCGATGAGACGGGTCACGGCGCCGGGGGCGTCGTTGGTGTGGAGCGTGGACAGCACGACGTGGCCCGTCAGCGAGGCCTGGACGGCGATCTGGGCGGTCTCGATGTCGCGGATCTCCCCCACCATGATGGTGTCGGGATCCTGTCGGAGGAAGGAACGCAGCGCCGCGGCGAACGTCAGGCCGACCTGATGGTTGATCGGGACCTGCATGATGCCTTCGACCTCGTATTCGACGGGGTCTTCGGCGGTGAGGATCTTGACGTCCTCGGTGTTCACTTCCTTGAGCGCCGAGTAAAGCGTGGTGGTCTTGCCGGAGCCGGTCGGGCCGGTGACGATGAAGATGCCGTTCGGGCGTCCGACCATCGTGCGGATGCCTTCCTTGATGTCATCCTGCATCGAGAGCGCCTCGAGGCTCAGGTTGACGACGGTCTTGTCCAGGATGCGGAGCACGACGGACTCGCCGAACTGCGTCGGGAGCGTCGAGACACGCAGGTCGATCTGGCGGCCGCTGATGGTCGTCTTGATGCGACCGTCCTGCGGGACGCGTCGTTCGGCGATGTTGAGGGACGAAAGCACCTTCACGCGGGCGATGACGGCCGAGGCGAGGTTCTTGGGCGGCGGGGCCATCTCGTACAACGATCCGTCGATGCGGAGACGGATGCGGAACTCGGTCTCGAAAGGCTCGAAGTGGATGTCCGAGGCCTTGGCCTTGACGCCTTCCTGGAGGACCAGGTCGACGAAACGGATGATCGGCGCCTGGCTGGCCTGCTTGGTGACGTCTTCGTCGGTGACGGCGGCCGCGTCCACCTGGTCGAATTCACCGAGCAGGTCCTCCATGGAGGAGGAGGTCGCTTCGCCGTAGACGCGCACCACGCCGGCCTCGACCTGGGCGGGGTCGGCGACGCCGAGCTCGATCTCGCGCTGGAGGATGAAGCTCAGCTCGTTGATGACGGACGAGTTGAAGGGATCCTTGGCGAGCAAGGTCAGCTTGCCGGCTTCGTCGGCCACGGGCAGGACGACGTACTTGTGGGCCTGGGCGGGCTTGAGCAGCTTGACGAGCGCTTCGCCCGGGTCGGCCGGGACGGCGGAGTAATACGGCGAGCCGAGATGGTCCGCGATGGCCTGCAGGATGGCGCCGCGCTCGGCGAAGCCGACGTCGACGAGGCTGTCCGCGAAGGACTTCCCGGTGGTCGTGGTCGATTCCCAGACCTCCTCGGCCTGGGCGGGCGTCACGAGGCCGGCCTCGAGGGCGATGTCACGGATCACGTCACTATGGTCGTCGAACATGGGGAAAGGGGGTGGTTCAGCGTTGGGGGGCTCCGCCGCGCATGCGCTCGCGCATGGCTTCGGGGTTCAGGCAGTAGTTGAAGATCTCCTCCTCGGACACGAGGCCCTGCGAGAAGAGGGACAGCAGGTCGCTGTCGAGGGTGCGCATCCCGCGCGCGCCGCCGGTCTCGATGTCGGTCAGCAGCTGGTAGGTCTTGCCTTCGCGGATCTTGGCGGCGACGCCGTCGGTGCGGAGCATGATCTCGAAGGCCGCGACGCGGCGGTCGTCCGTGGTGTGCAGCAGGCACTGCGAGATCACCGCGGTGAGCGAGGTGGAAAGCTGGGCGCGGATCTGCTCGCGGGCGGACGCGGGGAAGGCGTCGATGATGCGGTCGATGGTGCGCGTCGCGCCGGAGGTGTGCAGCGTGCCGAGCACGAGGTGGCCCGTCTCGGCGGCGGTCACGGCGGCCTCGATGGTCTCGAGGTCGCGCATCTCGCCGATGAGGATGACGTCGGGGTCCTGGCGCAGCGCGGAGCGCACGCCTTCGGCGAAGGAGGGCAGGTCCTCGCCCACCTCCCGCTGCGTGACCAGGCTCTGCTTGTGCGGGTGGGTGTACTCGATCGGGTCCTCGATCGTGATGATGTGGCTCTGTTCGTTCTCGTTGATCCAGTTGATCATCGAGGCGAGGGTCGTGGACTTGCCCGAGCCGGTCGGGCCGGTGACGAGGATGAGGCCGCGCGCCCGCTTGAGGAGGTCCTTGACGACGAGCGGCAGGCGCAGCTGCTCGAGCGTGTACATGTCCGAGGGCAGCAGGCGCAGCACCATGCCGTAGCCGCCATGGCCGCGGAAGGCGTTGGCGCGGAGGCGCGTGCGGTCGCGGAACGCGAAGGCGAAATCGCAGCCGCCGTCGGCGTCGAGGTCGGGGCGACGGGCCGGCGGGACGACGCCGAGCACGAGCGCCTCGGTCTCGGCGGCGGTGAGGGCGGGTCCTTCCACCGCGACGAGCTCGCCGTTGACGCGCAGGCTCGGCGAACGGCCCACGCGGATGTGCAGGTCGGAGGCCCCGTTCTCGAGCATGGCCTCCAGCAGCTGGTTCATCGCGTAGGCCATCGGCTCAGATGACGTCGTCGGCGACGGTGGCGCCGAGCACTTCCTCGATGGTGGTCATGCCCGAGGCGACCTTGCGCTGGCCGTCCTCGCGCATGGTGCGCATGCCGGCCTCGCGGGCCTTGCGGCGCAGTTCGACGAGGTTGGAGCCGCCGTAGATCATCTCCTGGATCTCCTCGGTGATGATGAAGAGCTCGAAGACGCCGCGACGGCCCTTGTAGCCGCGTTCGCCGCACTTGGCGCAGCCGGCGCCCTTCATGGGCGTGGCGTTCGCGAGGTCCTGCTCGGTCATGCCGATGGAGTAGAGCTCCTTGGCGGTCGGCTTGTAAGGCGCGGCGCACGACTGGCAGACGCGGCGCACGAGGCGCTGGGCGAGCGCGCCGCGGAGGGCCGCCGACACGAGGAACGGCTTGACGCCGATGTCCACGAGTCGGGTGACGGCGGAGACGGAGTCGTTGGTGTGGAGGGTGGAGAACACCATGTGGCCGGTGAGGGCCGCGTTGATCGCGATTTCGGCGGTCTCAAGGTCGCGGATTTCACCGATCATCACGATGTTGGGCGCCTGACGGAGCATGGCGCGGAGAGCGGCGGCGAAGGTCATGCCGACGTCGCGCTTGACCTGCACCTGGTTGATGCCGGCCATCTGGTATTCGACGGGGTCTTCGACGGTGATGATCTTGCGGTCCGGCTTGTTGATGTAGTTCAACGCCGAATAAAGGGTGGTCGACTTGCCGGAACCGGTCGGACCGGTGACGAGGAACACGCCGTCGGAGCCGGTGACGAGGCCCTGGAACTTGGCCTGGTCGTCGGCGAAGAAACCCAGCTCCGGGAGGCCGAGCTTGAGGCCTTCCTTGTCGAGGATTCGCATGACGATCGATTCGCCGTAGACGGTGGGCAGGACCGACACGCGCAAGTCGATGTCGCGGCCGCCGGTGCGGGCCTGGATGCGTCCGTCCTGCGGGATGCGCTTCTCGGCGAGCGAGACCTCGGCCATGAGCTTGAGGCGCGAGATGATCGAGGGCTGCAGGCGCTTGGGCGGACCTTTCATCTCCTGCAGCACGCCGTCGATGCGGAACCGCACGCGGAAACGCTTCTCCAGCGGCTCGAGATGGATGTCCGACGCCTTGCGGCGGATGGCGTCGACGATGAGCGAGTTGACGTAACGGATGATCGGCGCGTCGTCTTCCTTGACGTCGCCGCCCTGCGGCAGCTCGACGGCCAGGCCGTCGTCACCCTTGCCGAGGATGTCGTTGTAAGACGCGCCGCCGCCGATGGGAGCGCCGCCGTAGCAGCGGGAGATGGCCTCGCGGAGGGCGTCCGGAGGGGCCAGGCGAGGATTGATCGCCAGCTTCAGCACCCGGGAGACCGAATCGAGGGTCTCGGTGTCGAGCGGGTCGGAGATGGCGACGAGCAGTTCGGCGCCGTCCATCTGCAGGGGCAGGATGTTGCGGCTCTCGGCCTGCTCCCGGCTGATGAGCTTGAGCACCTCGTCGGCCGGGGAGACCTGGGCGACGTCGACGAGCTCCATGTCGAACTCCTTGCTGAGCTCGGCGGTGATCTGCGGCCAGGAGACCTTGCCGGTCTCGACCAGCTTGGCGATGGCCAGGGTGTCGGCGTTCTGGCCTTCGGGCACGGGAGCGGTCGCCGCGCGGGCCTCATTCACGTCGGCCGGGGACACCAGCCCCTTGTCCTGAATGAATTGGATGACGTAGTCGTCGGCGGTCGTCACAGTAAGGGAAATCCGGAGCGGGAGTGGGGGTAAGGGGATCGCGCCTCTGAGAGGTGCGACAACGGGGAAAATGACCCTAAAACGGTGGAACCTCGCCGCAACCGCAAATTAAGCAAAGATAGGCCGGCTCAGACCATCCTCGCTTGCTCCGCGCAAAGCCGGACCTGCGTGCGCAGGAATGCAGGTTCTCCGTCATTCCACAGGACGACGTCAGCACGCTTAACCTTCTCCAAGAGAGAAAGTTGCGAAGCGATGCGCGCCGAGATTTCCTCATCGGACAATCCTTTCGCCAGCAACCGAGCCCGGCGGACCTCGTCGGAACAAGCCACGACGACGACCAAGGTCAGACCCGCGGTGAGCTCCTTCTCGAAAAGCAGCGGAATTTCGACGACGTAATCGAGCCGCGGATCGGCCGTGGCTTCGCGGCGCAATCGGGCGACCTCCGGATGGGTGACCGACTCCAGGAAAGCCCGCTCGATAGGATCGGCAAAGACCTTGGCCCCGATCCAACGGCGGTCCGGGACGCCTTGCGCATCCAGACAAGCGGCACCCCAGCGATCTCGGAGCTGGCTGACGCAGACCGGGGACTCCAGGACCTGCCGGGCAAGACGATCGGCGTCGATGACGACGAAGCCCAGCTCGGCAAAGCAGGCGGCCGCGGTCGACTTGCCGCAACCGATGCCTCCGGTGAGTCCGATGACCATGACCTACCCTACCCTGCGGCGCCCATGAGGGCAAACCTCAAGCAGGGGTCGGGGAGGATTGCAGGCCCGGACCGGCGTCCGCGGCCGGAGCAGGGGTGACCGGGGTCGGCTCCGCCTGGGCGGGCGCCGTGGCCGGGGCGGCGACGGGAGTCTGGATGGCGCCCGTCTTGAGGATTTCCATGACGTGTACGCCGTCGAGGGTCTCGTGCAGCAGCAGTGCTTCGGCGATCTTGCGATGGGCTTCGGCGTTGTCGGCGATCAGCTTCTCGGCCCGGGCGTACTGCTCCTGCACGATGGCGGAGATCGCCTCGTCGATGCGGCGCGCGGTCGCGTCGCTGTGGGTCTGCGTCCGCGAGATCTCGCGACCGAGGAAGACGGTGTCGGAATTCTCGCCGAAGGCGATCGGACCAAGGTCGCTCATGCCCCAGTCGCAGACCATCTGGCGCGCGAAACGCGTGGCCTGCTTGATGTCGCTCGAGGCGCCGTTGGAGATTTCGCCGGAGATGACCTTCTCGCCGACGCGGCCGGCCATGGCCATGCAGATGTAGTCCAGGAGGCGTTGGCGGGTGTAACCGAGGAGCTCTTTGGTCGGCATCAGCATCGCCATGCCGAGGGCGCGGCCGCGCGGCAGGATGGTGACCTTGTGCAGCGGGAGAGCGCCATCGTCGATGAGCGCCTGGACGACCGCATGGCCCGCTTCATGGTAGGCGGTGTTGCGCAGGTCGGCGGCGTCCATCACGCGACGACGTTCCCGGCCGTAGGAGATCTTGTCGCGGGCTTCCTCGATGTCGGCCATCTCGACCTTTTCGCGGTTGCGGCGGCCGGCATGCAAGGCGCCTTCGTTGAGCAGGTTCGCCAGGTCCGCGCCGGACATGCCCGTGGTGATGCGCGCGACGCGCTGGAGGTCGACGGACGGGGCGAGCTGGAAACGCTTGGCGTGCACGGCGAGCACGGCCTCGCGGCCGCGCAGGTCAGGCAGGTCGACGAACACCTGGCGGTCGAAACGACCCGGACGCAGCAAAGCCTGGTCGAGGACGTCGGCGCGATTGGTGGCCGCGATCACGATCACCCCGGCCTGACCGTCGAAGCCATCCATCTCGACCAGGAGGGAGTTGAGCGTCTGCTCGCGCTCGTCGTTGCCGCCGCCCAGGCCGGCGCCGCGCTGGCGGCCGACCGCGTCGATCTCATCGATGAAGATGATGCAGGGAGCGAGCTTGCGGGCCTGCTCGAAGGTGTCGCGGACGCGGGCCGCGCCGACGCCGACGAACATCTCGACGAAGTCGGAACCGCTGATGCTGAGGAAGGGCACGCCCGCCTCGCCGGCGACGGCGCGCGCGAGCAGGGTCTTGCCGGTGCCGGGAGGACCGACCATGAGCACGCCCTTCGGGATGCTGGCCCCGATCTTGGTGAAGCGCTTGGGGTCCTTGAGGAAGTCGACGATCTCCTTCACCTCTTCCTTGGCCTCGTCGCAGCCGGCGACGTCCTTGAAGGTGGTCGTCTCCTTCTCGTTGGCGTTGAGACGCGCGCGGGACTTGGCGAACTGCATCGCGCCGCGGTTGGCGTTCTTGAGGAAGCGATACATCATGAACAGCACCACGCCGGAGACCAGCAGCGTGGGCAGCACGTTGTAGAGGAACATCGTCCAGCCGGTCTGGGCGGGGACTTCCTTGAAGGCGTCGCGGGCGACGGAGGCGCGGAGGAGTTCGAACTCCTTCTCGGTCAGGCGGCCGTCGGCGGTGAAGCGGGCCTTCTCGCCGGCGTCGGCGCCGGCCACGGCGAGCTCGCCGGAGATGCGGACCCAGCTTTCGGAGCCCGACGTGGGATTCGGCTGGAGGGTGAGGTTCTTGATCTTCTTCTCCTGGGCGTAGGAGAGGACCTGCGAGACGTTGAGGACCTGGACGGCGTTGCCGGAGGCGGCGCCGGGGAGGTTGAACAGGGCGACGATGGCCACCATGAGGAGGAGCCAGACGAAGACCGGTTTCGTGTTCAGGCGGGGGCCGTTTTTATTATCATCCGGCTGGTCGTTTTGACTCATGGGCAGAGGTTTTAACC
>JBEDDU010000182.1:0-7496 GCA_041176065.1 Verrucomicrobiota bacterium
TCTTCTTCAGGTAGGCCTGGTAGACGTCGTCCGCGGACATGCCGAGGACCTGGGCGATGGAGATCAGGAAATGGAAGAGGTCGATGACCTCGACGCGGGCGTTCTGCTCGTCGAACTTCTGGTATTTGGCCCACCATTTCCAGGGCACGGAGTCGGTCAGCTCGGCCATCTCCTGCTGCATGGCGCGGAGGTAGTTGAGGACCCATTTGATCTTTTCTTCCTCGGTCATGCCGGCGGTTTCGACGCCGATGCGCTTGTTGAGCGCCTCTTGCATGCGGAAGATTTCTTCGAGCTTGTCGGACATGGGTTCGATTCGGGTGGGACGGGCGCTCCGGGGCAATCCCGGAAGCGCCGCCGGGGCGGTCCGGGGGCTTAATTGCTCTTTGCAGGGACGGGCGGACTGTGCCTTCCTGTCCACGTGTCCGCCACCAGCCTCCTCTCGTCCCTCCGCAAGCCCGAAGTCCTCGCCCCGGCCGGCGAATGGGACTGCGTCCGCGCGGCGGTCGAGAACGGCGCCGACGCGGTGTTCTTCGGCATCGGCCGCTTCAACGCCCGCGTCCGGGCCAAGAACTTCGAGGAGGCCGACCTGCCTGAACTCATGGCCTACCTGCATGGCCGCGGGGTGAAGGGGTACGTGACCTTCAACACGCTGATCTTCCCCGACGAATTGGCCGAAGCCGCGCGCACGCTGCGCTCCATCGTCGCGGCCGGCGTCGACGCCGCCATCGTCCAGGACCCCGGCATCTGCCGCCTCATCCGCCGCATCTCGCCCGACTTCCCGATCCACGCCTCGACGCAGATGACGGTCACGAGCGCGGCCGGCGTCGATTACGCCCGCGGCCTCGGCGCTTCGCTGGCGGTCCTCGGCCGCGAGGTCTCCCTCCCCGAGATGCAGAAACTGCAGACGGAGCAGGCGAAGAAAGGCGAGCCGCTCGACCTCGAGGTCTTCGTCCACGGCGCGCTCTGCGTCGCCTATTCCGGCCAGTGCCTGACGAGCGAATCCCTCGGCGGCCGTTCGGCCAACCGCGGCGAATGCGCCCAGGCCTGCCGCCTGCCTTACGAACTCGTGGTCGACGGCGTCGTCCGCGACCTCGGCGACAAGGCCTACCTGCTTTCTCCGCAGGACCTGGCCGGCATCGAGGTCGTCCCTGACCTCATCCGCGCCGGCATCCGTTCCCTCAAGATCGAAGGCCGCCTGAAATCCCCCGAATACGTGGCCGCGATCACGAAGGCCTACCGCCGCGCGGTGGACGCCGCGTGGGACGCGCTCACGAAGGGCGCCGACGCCGATCGCGCCGCCCTGCAGGTCCGTCAGGAGGAAGACTACGCGATGCAGATGACCTTCTCGCGCGGCCTCCACACGGGCTGGCTCCGCGGCATCGACAACCAGCAGCTCGTCCACGCCCGCTTCGGCAAGAAGCGCGGCGCCTATCTCGGCACGGTCGTCGACGTCGCTTCGAACGGCGTGACGATGCGTCTCGAGGGTCCGCTCAAGCCCGGCGACGGCGTGGTCTTCGACCAGGGTAAGCCGGCCGAACGCGAGCAGGGCGGTTTCGTCCACGGCCTCGAGCCCGCCCGCGGCGGCCTGACGTTCATCCGTTTCGGCCGCGAGGACGTGGAGTGGGATCAGGTGAAGCCGGGTGCCATCCTCTGGAAGACCAAGGACCAGGAACTCGACAAGCGCCTCCATGACTCCTGGGACCGCGAGAAGGCCAACTACCGCCGACCTTTGCACGCCAAGGTCATCGGCCGCCTCGGCCAGCCCCTCCGCGTCGAATTCAACGACGGCGAAGGCCATGTCGTCGCCGGCGAAAGCGCGATGCCTTGCGCCGCCGCCGAGAAGCGTCCGATGGACGTCACCACGCTCCGCGACCAGCTGGGCCGCCTCGGCGACACGGGTTTCGAGCTGGGCGAACTGCAGGCCGACCTCGAGGGCGCCCTCATCGTCCCCGTCAGCGAGCTCAACCGCCTCCGTCGCGACCTCGCCGACCAGATCACGAAGCTCCGCCGCCAGCCGCTCCGCTGGACCTTGCTGCCTTACGAGGAAGAGGCCACCAAGGTCGCCGCCTTCGAGCCGAAGCGCCCCGGCGAGGCGGAGATCGTCGTCGTCATCCGCGAGCCGGAGCAGCTCGAGCCCGCCCTCGCGAGCGGCGCCCGCGTGATCTACGCCGAATACGAAGACCCCAAGAAGTTCCGGGCCGCCGTCGCGCGCGTCCGCGCCTACGAGCAGGAAGCCGGGCGCAAAGTCGAGTTCTGGGCCATGGGCCCGCGCATCCACAAGCAGGGCGAGGAACGCGTGAGCGAGATCGTCCTCTCCTGCGAAGCCGACGGCTACCTCGTACGTAACCACGAGAACCTCCGCGCGTTCAGGGGCAAGCGGCTCCGCGGCGACTTCTCCCTCAACGTCGCCAACGGCCTCACCGCCGAGTGGCTCATGGCCGAGCACGCCCTCGAAGGCCTGACGGTCTCGTACGACCTCGATTCCGAGCAGGTCACCGCGCTCCTGCAGTCGGCTCCGCCCGAATGGTTCGAGGTCACGATCCACCAGCACATGCCGATGTTCCATATGGAGCACTGCGTGTTCTGCACCTTCCTCTCCAAGGGCAAGGATTACCGCGACTGCGGCCGCCCGTGCGAGAAGCACCGCGTGAAGCTGCGCGACCGCGTCGGCGCCGAACATATCCTCAAGGCCGACGCCGGCTGCCGGAACACGCTCTTCAATTCGCGCGCCCAGACCGGGGCCGAATACGTGACCCAGCTCCTGGCCCTCGGCGTCCGCCGCTTCCGCGTGGAGTTCGTCGACGAGGACGCCTCGACCGTCACGCGCACGCTCGAGAAGTATCAGGCCCTGCTCAAGGGCGACCTCGACGGCACCGCGCTCTGGAACGACCTCAAGGTCCTGAACCAGCTCGGCGTGACGCGCGGGACCATGCGCGTGCGCCTCTGATCATTCCTCTCCGCGGAGACGGGGCAGGAGGCCCGTGATGCGGCGCGAGTCCGACGCGTTGCGCACGGCCATCGCGTAGGCGGTGGGGTCGCCGACGAGGATGACCTGCCTGCGGCCGCGCGTGACCGCGGTGTAGACGAGGTTGCGCGCGAGCATGATGCTGTGCTGGCGGAGCAGGGGGACGACGACCGCGGGGAATTCCGAGCCCTGCGACTTATGGATGCTCACCGCGTAGGCCAGGTGCAGGTCGCCTTGTTCGCCGCGTTCGAGCTCCACGCGCGCGCCGTCGAAGTCGATCAGCAGCGTGCCTTCCTCGTTCTGGCCGAGCACCACGCCGAAGTCGCCGTTGAAGACGTTCTTGTCGTAGTTGTTGCGCGTCTGGATGACCTTGTCGCCGGGCTGGATGCGGCCGGGGCGGGCGTCGGCGCCGCGCAGGCGGCCTTGCAGGGCCTGGTTGAAGGCCTGGATGCCGCCGGTGCCCTTGTGCATCGGGGCGAGCACCTGGATGTCGCGCAGCGGGTCGAAGCGCAGGGCCTTCGGGAGGATGTCGCAGCAGAGCTTCGTGACCATGGCCACGCAGGCCTCGGGTTCGTCGACGCGGACGAAGTGGATGTCCTGCGAGAAATCGAGCTTCGTCGGATCCTCGACCGGGGTCGGGGGCGTGGTGTCGGCGTGCAGGATGCCGTGGGCCACCGTGACGATGCCGCTGCGCGCGCCTTGGCGGAAGACTGTGTCGAGGCGCGTGACCGCGGCCGCGCCGGAGTCGATGAGGTCGCCGAGCACGTTGCCCGCTCCGACGGAGGGCAGCTGGTTGACGTCGCCGACGAGCAGCACGTGCGCCGTGCCGGGCACCGCGCGCAGGAGCGCGGCGGCCAGCTTGGTGTCGAGCATCGAGGATTCGTCGATGATGACGAAGTCGGTCGCGAGCGGGTTCTCGGCGTTGGCGGTGAAGCCGCCTTCCGCGGGATCGAACTTGAGGAGGCGATGGATGGTCGAAGACGCCACGCGCGTCGCCTCGGTCATGCGCTTCGCCGCGCGGCCGGTCGGCGCGCCGAGGGCCATGCGCACGCGCTTGGCGCCGAGGATGTCGCAGAGCGCCTTCAGGATGGTCGTCTTGCCCGTGCCGGGCCCGCCGGTGAGGACGGTGACCTTGTTCTGCAGGGCCATGAGCACGCCGGCCGCCTGGGCGGGCGAGAAGGCGAAGCCGGCGCGGGTCTGGGCCCATTCGACGGCCTTGTCGGCCACGATGGTCGGCAGGCCGGAGGGCGTGGCGAGGAAGCGCTGGACGGAGGCGGCGATCGACTTCTCGGCCTTCTCCTGGGGCTTCAGCTGCACGAGACGCACGCCGCGGGCGGAGAGCACGCCCACGGCGTTCTCTTCCATCAGCTTGCGCAGGCGGTCGTGCACGATGGTCTTGTCGACCTCGAGCAGCTCGGTCGCCTTCTCGAGCAGGCCTTCGTCGGGGAAGGCGCTGTGGCCTTCGCCTTCGAGTTCTTCGAGCGTGTGCAGGATGCCCGCGTCGACGCGCTGCGGGCCGGCGGTCGGGAGGCCGAGGTTGCGCGCGATCTTGTCCGCGGTCTTGAAGCCGACGCCTTCGACTTCGCGGCAGACGCGGTAGGGTTCGGTGGTGAGGACCTTCTTGGCGTCCTGGCCGTAGGCCTTGACGATGCGGATGCACAGGGCGTTGGTCACGCCGTAGGTCTGCAGGAAGACCATCACTTCACGCAGCGCCTTCTGGTCGTCCCACGCGGCCTTGATGGCCTTCGCGCGGCCGGGGCCGATGCCGTCGACCTCGCGGAGGCGGCCGGACTGGTTCGAGATGATGTCGAAGGTGCGGACGCCGAACTTGGCGACGATCTTGTCGGCGTAGGTCTTGCCGATGCCTTTGATCAGGCCGCTGCCGAGGTATTTGCGGATGCCGTGGACCGAAGAGGGCAGGCGCGAGCTGAACGTGCGCACGCGCAGCTGCGGACCATGCGAAGGGTGACGTTCCCAATGGCCGCTGACGTCGACGGTCTCGCCGCACTGCAGGCCGGTCAGGTTGCCGAGGATGATGACCTTGTCGCCGGCTTCCGGCGCGAGCTCCGCGATCGTGAAATGCGTCTCCTCGTCGAGCCACAGGATGCGTTCGACCACGCCCGAAAGGGTGGTTTCGGGTCCGCGCGGCGGTTCGCGTGGCGGCGACATGCGTTGAGCCAATCAGCCCCGCGGGGCGGGAGCGAAACGAAAATCAGCCCAGACCGAAGACCTCCCGGCCCAGCTCAGGCAGGCCTGCGTGGACGGTGTCGGGGGCGTAGGGGGCCAGTTCCTCGGCGGTGTGGCTGCCGGTCGTCACGCAGTGGATCGCGGCGAGCTGGCCGTTGCGGGCCGTGGAGATGTCGAAGGGCGAATCGCCGACCATGACCGTCCGGGCGGCGTCGGCCTTCAGGCTCGAAAGCACGAAGTGGGTGAACTCCGCCTGCGGCTTGCGCCAGGGGTGGACGTTGGTCCCGAAGACGGCGTCCACGACGTCGTCCAGCCCGAGGTGCTCCATGATCTTCTTGGAGTTGGCGTCGTCCTTGTTGGTGTAGACCGCGACGCGGACGCCTTTGGCGCGGAGGCCGACGAGGATCTCGCGGCAGCCCGGGTAGGCGCGCAGGCCATGATACATCACCGACGGGAAGTGCTCGCGGAAGAGGCGGGTGGCGGTCGGGGCGTTGGCTTCGCCGGCGAGCTTGACCACCGTGACGTTGACGGAGCCGCCGACGGCGCGGCGGATCTGTTCCAAGGTGACGCCCGGGAGCCCCATCATGCCCATGACATCGTCATAGCAGCGGTGGATGGCCTCGAAGTTGTCGACCAGCGTGCCGTCGAGGTCGAAAAGGACGGTTTCAGGAAGGGGGCGGGCCATGGTTGCCCCCAATCAGGTGGGTCGGCGGGCGGTTTCCAAGTTTGGAATTGAAGGGCAGGGGGACCCACCTAGGTTGCCGCTTCGCACCATGAGCTTCTCGCTGGACCTTACCAAGCCCCTCGGCCGCCTCGGCCTGGCCATCAATGCCGTCGTCCTCGGCGCCGTCTTCTACGGCGTTTCCGTCGGCGCCTACCATTACATGAGCCACACGCTCCCGGAGGCCGAAGCCCACGCCCAGGAGGCCGCCGCCAAGACCGAACTGGTCGACAAGGCCGTCGCCAAGGCCAAGGCCGCCGCCAAGGGCAAGGCTTTCGATGCCGCCGCCGCCAAGGCCCAGGCCGAGACCGCCGTCGCCGCCGACTTCAAGAAGAAGGCCGAAGAGATCCACCACCACGCCGTCGAGGGCTGGGCTCCCTTCGCCGTCTTCCTCCTCATCCTCTCCGCCGTGTTCTTCGCCGGCTTCCTCTCGGTCTACGTCCAGCGCCGCGCCAACGACGGCGGCCTGAAGGGCCTCTGGATCTTCACCAACCACCTCGGCGCCTGGGCCCTCGCCGGGTACGTGGCCTTCTATCCTTTCCTCGCGGCCCATGGCCTGCGTAACGCCTGGGCCCCGGCCTTCATCGGCGGCCTCGTCCTCCTGCTGCCGGTGCTCTTCGCCTCCGAAGGCCATCATGACCACGACCATGACCATGGTCATGGCCACGATCACGGCCACAGCCACTGAGCCTGCTCAGAGCGGCGCGGTGCCGCCGAAGTCGAAGACCGTGTGACTGATCAGACCTCGCTCCAAGACGGCGAGGTCTGTCTGTTTTCCGGTCGAATGGTTCTCGCCGTCGTTCCAGGCGAACGAGAAGCCGAGGGCGGAGCGCTTGAAAAGGGAACCGTGGCGGACGAGCGCGGGCGTGCTGCGTTCCATCGCGGTCTGCTCGGTCACGCCGGCAGGGTAGTTCAGGCTATGCACGTGCAGTCCGCCGACCGGCCGGCCGACGAGGCCTTGGGCGAAGCGCGCCGCATGGCGGCAGGCGATCTCGAGGTGCGGGCGGAGGGCCGGCGGGCACGTGGCCGAATGGCGATGCACCTGTTCGAAGAGGGATTGCTCGAGGTCGAGCGAGCAGGCCACGGCCGGCAGGCCCCAGGCGGCGCCTTCGGTCGCCCCGGCCAAGGTGCCGGAGCTCAGGCAGAGGGGCATGGTGGCGTTGAAGCCGATGTTGATGCCCGAGATCACGATGTCGGGCTTGACGGGAAGCAGGTGGCCGAGGGCGATGTTGACGCAGTCGGAAGGCGTGCCGTCGATGGACCAAGCCTGTTCGCCCAGGCCCGGATAATCCGCCAAGGTGACTTCCCGGTGGCGGCTGAAAGCCCGGCCGATCCAGCTGCGCTCACCGGAGGGGGCCGCGACGACCACCCGGAAGCCTTCGGCGACGCAGGCGGCCACCAAGGCATGGAGGAAGGCGGCGTTGATACCGTCGTCGTTGGTCAGCAGGGCGGTGGGTTTCATCCGGTAAATCAGGGACGGCTCTCCGTCGGGCCATTCTCGAGCTCGGCGATCTGGTCCCGCAGGACGGCCGCGGCCTCGTAATCCTCGACCCGCAGGGCGGCCTGCAGGTCGGACCGGGCCTTGGCCAGTTTGGCGGCGCGGTTAGCCTGGCTGTCCTGGGG
>JBEDDU010000183.1:0-6335 GCA_041176065.1 Verrucomicrobiota bacterium
TCTCCGGACGGTCGCACACGCGTCGAATTACGGGAAGGCGGCGTTTACCTGACTACGGCGGCAGGCCATACGCCGAGCTGGGCGCCAAGCGGACGCGAAACTTTCGTCGGTCCGATCAGCTGGTCTCCGGATGGCCGTCACTTCGCGGTCTGGAGCGAGATCAAGGAAACCAGCCGCCTCTATAAGGTCGTCGATTCGCTAAAAGGAACGAGCCGAGAGATTCCCTACGACAAACCCGGCGACCCGCGGACGACACGCACGCCCTGGGTCTTCCAGGCCGACGGCAAAGGCGCCAGCGGCTGCCCGCTCAACGTCCTGCCTCAAGCCTATGCGACGGACCGTCTGGATTGGTCGGCCGATTCCAAGGTGCTGCGGACCGAGTACATCCGCCGCGGTTTCACCGGACATGGCATCGTCACCTTCGACGTCGCAAAGGGGGCCTGGCGCAAACTCCTCGCCGAGGAAGACGCCAAGTTCGTCTACACCTTCAACGCGCGCTACCGGCATGATCTTTCGGATGACCTGACCCTCTGGGCTTCGGAGCGCTCCGGCTGGAACCATCTTTATGCCGTCGACCTAAGGACAGGTCAGACGCTCCGCCCGCTCACCTCCGGGGAATGGGTCGTGAAACAGGTCACGCACCTCGACGCCGAAGCGAAGGAGATCTACTTCCAAGCCGTCGGCAGGGTCGCCGGCGAGAACCCTTATCACACGCATCTCTGCAAGGTGGGCTTGGACGGAAAAGGCTTCGTCGACCTCACTCCTGATGACGGCTATCATGACGTCAGTTTCTCTCCGGATCGTCATACGTTCATCGACACCGCTTCCCGGGTCGACGTCCCTCACGCCTACTTCCTGCGTCGCGCCAAAGACGGCAAGATCCTGGCGACCCTCGGAGTGAGCGACGTGTCGGACCTCCGAAAAGCCGGCTGGCAGCCGGCCCGCCCGTTCGTCGCCAAGGACCGCGAGGGTAAGTTCGACATCTGGGGCGTGGTCACGCGGCCCCACCCCTTCGACCCCAAGAAGAAGTATCCCGTCATCGAGAACATCTACGCCGGACCGCACGGCTCGTTCGCGCCCCGCACTTTCAACTGGTGGCACCGCAACCATCGCGAGCTTTCGATGCTCGGCTTCTATGTCGTGCAGCTCGACGGCCGGGGGACCAACCATCGCGGCAAGGAGTTCCACCAGCAGAGCTGGCGCAACCTCAAGGACGGCGGCTTCCCCGACCGCATCGCCTGGATGCAGGCCCTGGCCAAGACCGAGCCCAACATGGACCTCACGCGCGTGGGTATCTTCGGCGGATCCGCCGGCGGCCAGAACACCGCGCATGCCTTGCTGCTGCATGGCGGCTTCTACAAGGCCGGCGCGGCGGACTGCGGGTGCTACGACAACCGCGTCGACAAGCTCTGGTGGAACGAGCAATGGCTCGGCTACCCGGTCGGCCCATGGTATGAGGAGAATTCCTGCGCGAAGTACGCCGCCGACCTGAGCGGGCGCCTGTTCCTTTCCGTCGGCGAGTCCGACACGAACGTCGACGTGAAGTGCAGTTATGATTTCCGCGACGCCCTCATCGCCGCCGGCAAGAGGGACCAATTCGAGTTCCATGTCGTACCCGGCGCCAACCATGGCGCCGGCGAATCCAACGACATGCGCGTGAAACGGGCGCGCTTCTTCCAGTCCGCCCTCGGACAACCCCTGCCCTTATGACGACCGCACCGCGGACTACCGGCCTGATCGAGCTCCGGCTCAACAACGTCGGCCAGCTCTTCAACACCATGGACCCGTCGCCCTTCCATGAGCGCGACCTGGACCATGACGCCGAGGAATTCATCCTGAGCTGGGCGCGGGAACACGAGAAGGACTCCGAACTGCGCATCAAGGTCGTCCTCCGCCAGCCCCCGGATTCCGAGGCGGCCCGACTGGTCGGCGAATCCATCCAGCATTACTTCGGCTACCGGGCGCGGATCGCGGAGCGCGACCTCGCCGAGCTTTTCCGGGAAGGGCGCATGGCCCTGCTCATCGGCCTCCTCTTCCTCGGCTCCACGTTGGTGCTCCGGGATCTCATCACCCCCGGGCAGCGGCTGACCGACTTCGTCCGTGAAGGCCTGACCATCTGCGGCTGGGTCGGGCTCTGGAAGCCCATCGATATCCACCTCTACCGATGGTGGCCGCTCCAGGCTCATGGCCGGCTCCTGAAGCGGTTGTCCGCCTGCCCGGTCGAAGTCGTCTTTGAGGCCTGAAATCAAGGCTTCCCCTTGCTTATGGGGTGGGTAAGAACGGCCGAAATAACGATTTTTTTACGATGAGGCATTGACGGGGGGGAGCGCCTGCCCCAATCCCAACCTTCCGCATGCAGAATTTCGCGAGCCAGTGCCTGGACCAGACCAAGGCCCTCCTCAAACTCAACTTCAACTCCCTCGCTCCTGACGGCACGGTCGTGCCCGTCGAAGGCGAGATCTCCCGCGCCGACGAGCCGGGTCACGCCGCCCTGGCCTTCGGGGAATACTTCCGGGCGACCGGCGAGCTCACCCTTGACCGGCAGAACATCGCCGAGGTCGTGGCGAGGACGATCACCGCCCAGGTCCGCATCAGCCAAGGCTCCGACAACGGCATGGCCTTCGCCTGCCTCGGCCTCCTCGCCTTCGGTCCGACCCGCGAACGCAACCCGGTCTGGGAACTCCTCGACGAATCCACGCGCGCCCTGATCGACGAGCGTCTGGCCGTCGAGCATGACCACTACGACCACGTCCAGGCCTTCGACATCGCCAAGGCGGTCTGCCGCTTCTCCTTCGGCCTGACCAAGAAGGACGAGACGGGCGCGCTGGTCGACCGTTTCATGGACCGCATCGCGGCGGCCTCCACCGGCGGCTTCCACGACGAAGCCTCCAAGGCGGCCCACGCCGAGAACTTCGGCGGAGCCTTCGACCTCTACGGCGTGGTCTCGCTCATCTTCATCCGCCAGTCCCTCCAGCTGCACGCGAACATCCAGGTCCGCGACGCCAAGCTCCCCAAGCTCCGCGGCCTCGCCGAGAAATACCTCCGCGTGATCATGGATACCGTGCGCGATGACGGCCTCGGCTGGTGCTACGGACGCGGCATCGGCGCCTACGGCCAGATGCATTGCATCACCCTGCTCCTGCAGGCCCTCCGTGACCGCTGGGTGCCCGTCGACAAGGAACCGCTCGCCCGCGACCTCGTCCGCCGCCTCTACGCCCACTTCTTCACGACCTTCTTCGACGCCGAACACGGCCTCATCGTGATCCGTGACGCCGAACGCGACACCATCCCGGGACACACGACCCGCATGGCGAACTTCGACGCCGCCCGCTACCTTTCCCAGTGGTCTCGCCTGGCGAAGACCATCGGCGGGTCCATGGAAGTGGTCAAGCCGGCCAGCCGCCTGCCGGTCTGCCGTTTCTTCTCCTACGACAAGTCGCCGCGCAAGGAGCAGGGACTGCTCTCCTATCAGGATCCGGCCTCCGGCCTGCACGTCATCCTTCCGCTGGTCTCCTCCGGCTCGCACCGCTTCTCGGACTCGCTGGCGTTCCCGCACATGCCGGGAGTGTTCGACTGGCCGGCCAACCAGGCCACCACGCCGTTCATCCCTGAATTCACGATCGGCGGCAAGGTCTTCACGCCCTCGTTCTACGGCAAGAACGCCCAGGTCGCCATGGGTACCAAGGCCGGCACCTACCATTTCCGCTACGAGCAGCCGGACCTCATCGATCGCGACGAGAAGCTCTCCGCGAACATCGCCTCGCTCAAGGTCGACTGGGAGTTCAACGGCGGCCGCATCGTCGGTCGTTTCACCCTGTCCCCCAAAGCCGCGGTCGTCCTGGAGGAATTCCGCCTGGTGCTGCCCATCGCCGCTTCGCACTCCCGGATGACCCCGGGCAACGCGCTCGTCCTCGGCGCCGAATCGCATCGCTGCGAGGTGCTCAAGGACGACTTCCACGCGGCGTGGGGCGAGACCAAGGTCGTCAGCGACAACCCGAAGCACCGCAGCTGCTGGGGCAAGGTCCATTTCTACCAGACCCTCGAGCGCGACAAGCCGATGCCCCTGCGGGCCGGGATGAGTTATTCCTTCGAGATCGCCTACCAGCCCCACATCGTGCGGGCGGGTGAAGCGGTCTGAGCGCGTTTCCGCCTCCGGTGCTCCTTCGGGGTTGTCCTGACCCCTGCCCGTGCCCTATGTCCCTAGGGTATTCCTTCATGCCCAGTCCGTTCTACATCACCACGGCCATCGACTACGCCAACGGCTCGCCGCACCTCGGCCATGCCTACGAGAAAGTCCTCTCCGACGTGATCTCCCGGCACATGCGCATGGGCGGCCGCAAGGTCCACTTCCTGACCGGCCTGGACGAGCACGGACAGAAGGTGCAGCAGACGGCCCAGAAGCGCGGCGTCGAGCCTCAGGTCCTGGTCGACGAGATCGCCGCCGTCTTCAAGGGGATGCTGGGCGACCTCAACATCTCCCACGACGACTACATCCGCACGACCGAGCCTCGTCACAAGAAGGTCGTCCAGCGTTTCCTCCAGCAGCTCTTCGACCAAGGTCTCATCTACAAAGGACAGAAGACCGACTGGTACTCGACCCGGCAGGAGCAGTTCCTCACGGACAAGGACCGGGCGCCTGACGGCTCCTGGCCGGAGATCTACGGCGAGGTCACGCAGACCACCGAGGAGAACTACTACTTCAAGCTCACGCAGTTCCAGCCCTGGCTGATCGAACACATCAGGTCGCACCCGGAATTCATCACCCCGCGCTTCCGTCAGAACCAGGTCCTCGAGTTCCTCAAGGAACCGATGAACGACCTCTGCATCTCGCGCCCGAAGACCCGCCTCACCTGGGGCATCGAGCTGCCGTTCGACACGTCCTTCGTGACGTATGTCTGGTTCGACGCCCTGACCAACTACTATTCCGCCGTCGCCGACAAGGGCCTCTGGCCGGCCGACCTCCATGTCATCGGCAAGGACATCCTCTCCCCTCCGCACGCCGTCTACTGGCCCTGCATGCTCAAGGCCCTCGGCATCGAGCCCCCGCGTCAGCTGCTCGTCCACGGCTGGTGGACCGTCAACAACCAGAAGGCTTCCAAGTCCGCCGGCAACGCCGCGGACACCCTCGGTTTCGTCGCTTCGCACGGCGCCGACGCCTTCCGCTTCTACCTCTGCCGCGAGATGGTCGTCGGCCAGGATGCCGACTTCTCGACGATCACCTTCGAGAACCGCTACAAGGCCGACCTCGGCAACAACCTCGGCAACCTGGTCAACCGCCTGCTCAACATGGTCGGCCGCAACTACGCCGGCGCCATCCCTGCGGCGGCCGCGGACGAGGAGCTCGAGCAGAACCTGCGTCGCCTCTGGGACGACAGCGTCAAGAAGTACGCCGAAGCCTTCGCCGAGTACCAGGTGAGCCACGCCCTCGAAGCCCTCTGGGTGTTCATCAGCGCGATGAACGCCTACATCGAAGCCCGCGCGCCGTGGAAGCTGGCGAAGTCCGCCGATGCCGCCGACCGCGCCCGCCTCGATTCCTGCCTGGCCCACGTGGCCGAAGGCCTCCGGCTCGTCGGCACCTTGCTGACGCCGGTGATGCCGGCGACCTGCGACAAGCTTCTCACCAACATCGGTCGCCCCGTGGCCACGAGCTTCGAGGGTCAGCTGACCTGGTCGGCCGTCTGCACCGGCTCGAAAGTCGCCGAAAAGTGCATCCTTTTCCCGCCGATCGACGCGCCGAAGGAAACTCCGACCGCCTGATTGGACATCGGTCGAGGAAGGCCTAACCTCCTGAACATGGACCCGACCAAAGCCCTCGACGAAGCCGATCTGCTGGCTCAGGCCGAGGCTCGCGCCAGTGAGAATGGTTTCGTGTCCTACCAGTTCGAAGTCCCCGAGCTCGACCCGCTGGCCGTCCTCGAGACACTGGATGAACCGGCCCCTCGCGGCTATTTTGAGAACCCCTCCCGCCGACGCGCCCATGCCGCGGGGGCGCCCGTCCTTCAGTGGCGCGGACGAGGCGAGCGCCGCTTCGCGGAAGCCGACGCCTGGCTGCGCGAACTCGACGACAACCTGACCTCCGTCGGCAAACGTCCCCGCGTCATCGCGACGGTCCCGTTCTATCCGGGAACGGAGAGCGAAGGCGCCGAGGCCCGTCTCTTCCTCCCGGGATGGCAGGTGGTGAGCGAAGACGGTGTCACCACGGTCACGCTCGTCGAACTGGCCGGCCCCGGCTGCGGCGCCCGTCTCGCCGTCCGCGCCGACGGCTTCCGCCGCTTCAGCTATCGCTCCACGCCGCCCTCCCCGCGCGCCCCGGTCCCGACCGTCCTGTCCGAGGT
>JBEDDU010000184.1:0-4670 GCA_041176065.1 Verrucomicrobiota bacterium
CCCCGAATCCCGACATCATCTGCAACCGCGAGATGAAGTTCGGCGTCTTCCTGCGCAAGGCGCTGAAGGACGGCTATGACGTGATCGCGACCGGCCACTACGCGCGGCGACGCGAGAACGCGGACGGGACGTTCGACCTGCTCGAAGGACTCGACCCGAACAAAGATCAGTCGTACTTCCTCGCGTTGCTCCGTCAGGAACAGCTCGCGAAGGCGATCTTCCCCGTCGGCGAACTGCTCAAGCCCGAGGTACGCAAGCTCGCCGCCGACGCCCGGCTGCCCAACGCCGAACGCAAGGACAGCCAAGGCATCTGCTTCCTCGGCCAGGTGCCCGTGCAGGATTTCCTCGAGCGCCACATCCCGGATTCGCCCGGCCCGATCGTGAACGCCACGGGCAAGGAGATCGGCAGGCACCGCGGCCTGCATCGCTACACCATCGGCCAGCGCAAAGGCATCGGCCTGCCCTCCAACACCGACCACGAATACTTCGTCGTCGTGAAGAAGGATTTCGCGACGAACACCCTGCACGTCGCCTTCGACAAGCCGGACGCCCCGTGGCTCTACACCGGCGAGGCCGTCGCGCGCGACTTCACCTGGATCAACCGGCCCGTCAGCGGCGAACAGGACATCCTCGCCCGCGTGCGTTACCGCGACAAAGCCACGCCCGCCCGCTTCATCCCGCAGGCCGACGGCACCGTCCGGATCCGTTTCGCCGAGACCCAGCGCGGCCTCGCCCCCGGCCAGGTCCTCGCCGTCTACCTCGACCGCGTCCTCATGGGCGGGGGAGTATTCTTTTGAGGGGACACGTGGGCACGTTGGCACGTTGACAAGGGGAGATAGCACCAAGGTACGGCCAAACCCTGGGGCTAAAATGAGCGGCTGTTTCGCCCCTTGCCCACGTGCCCACGTGTCAACGTGCCCCCTCCCGTCACGCCAACTTGACCTTCCTCCGATTGTGCGGAGGGTAAGCCCATGCCCGAAGGCTCCGCCGTCCAACGCATGTTCTCCGGGATCGCTTCCCGTTACGACTTCGCGAACCGCGTGCTCAGCCTCGGCCTGTGCGTCGGCTGGCGCGAACAGCTCGTCGCCGCGACCAAGGCGGCCAACCCCAAGACCGTGGCCGACCTGGCGACCGGCAGCGGCGACGTGGCCTTCGCCCTGCGCCGCGACCTGCCCGCCGACTGCGCGGTCGTCGGCTACGATTTCTGCGAACCGATGCTCGAGCTCGGCCGTATCCGCGCCCGCAAGGAAGGCGTGTCGCTGGAGTTCAAGACCGGCGACTGCATGAAGCTGCCGATCGCGGACGCCTCTCAGGACGTCGTCACGATCGCCTACGGCGTGCGTAATTTCGAAGACCGCGCCAAAGGCCTCGGCGAACTGCGCCGCATCCTGCGTCCCGACGGCACGCTGCTCATCCTCGAGTTCTCGCAGCCGAGCGCCTGGTTCGCGCCGTTCCACTTCCTCCACGTGCGTTGCGTGCTCCCGATCCTCGCCGGAGTGCTCACCGGAGACTTCGGCGCTTATAAATATCTCGGCACCAGCATCGCGGGTTTTCCCGACGCCGCGGGCCTCGACGCCGAGCTGAAGGCCGTCGGATTCGCCAAGGTAAGCCATAAAAGGATGCTTTTCGGCACCGTGGCCCTCCATCAGGCGCAGGCCTGAAAAATTCCTTGCCTTAGGAGCCGGGGGTCGTTTGCTCAAACCCCTCACTACGGGCTCGTGGTGAAATGGATATCATTTCTGACTACGGATCAGACGTTTGGGGTTCGAATCCCTACGAGCCCACCACTTTGAGCGCTAACCGGATTAAAACCCCGGTTAGTTGTATTTACGGCATGACTTCATCATGCCGAGGCGAAGGGCTAGGGGCAGGGCTAGAGATAAAGCCAGGCCCCTAAAGCCGCCCCATTGTCTAGCCCAAGCCCTGCCCCTGGCCCTAGCTCCGAAGCTCAGGCTTCGGAGCCGGCATCTTCGTGCCCGACGGATACACATAGGCCCGGTCCTCGAAATTACGCAGTTCCACGATGCCGTCGTGGACGGCCTGGACGTATTCGGGATTGATCGGGACTTTTCCGCCGCCGCCCGGGGTATCGATGATCAGCTGCGGCACGGCGTAGCCGGTCGTGTGGCCGCGGAGCGCGCGGATGATGTCGATGCCCTTCTGGATGGGCGCGCGGAAATGGGTCGAGCCTTCGATCAGGTCGCAGGCGTAGAGATAATACGGACGCACGCGCATCATCAGCAGGCGATGCACGAGCGACTTCATCACCTCGGCGTCGTCGTTGATCCCGGCGAGGAGGACCGACTGGTTGCCGAGCGGCACGCCGGCGAACGACAGGCGTTCGCACGCGAGGGAGAGCTCGCGGGTGATCTCCTTCGGATGATTGGTGTGGATGCTCATCCAGACCGGTCCGTGCCTGCGGAAGATCTCGGCGAGCTCGGGCGTGATGCGCTGCGGCAGGAAGACGGGGATGCGCGAGCCGAGGCGGATGAATTCGACGTGCTTGATCGCGCGGAGACGGCCGAGGAGCGCGTCCAGCTTCGCGTCGGAAAGCAGCAAGGGGTCGCCGCCGGAGAGCAGGACGTCACGGATCTCGGGGTGCGACTCGATATACTTCAGGCCGGCTTCGAGCTCGGGGTGGAAGTCATACGCCTGGGCGTTGGAGACCAGGCGGCTGCGCGTGCAGTAACGGCAGTAGGAGGCGCAGCGGTCGGTGACCAGGAAGAGCACCCGGTCCGGGTAGCGGTGGACGATGCCCGGGACGGGCATGGTGCCCTCTTCTCCGACGGGGTCCTCGGATTCGCCCGGAGCGACGAAGGATTCCTCGATGCGCGGGATCACCTGCCGGCGGACCGGGCAGTTCGGATCCTTAGGGTCGATGACGTTGAAGAAATGCGGCGTGATCGAGAGCGAGAGCTTATTCGGGGCGAAAAGGCACCCTTCCCGCTCCTCCTTGGTGAGCACGAGCCTCTCCTCCAGTTGGGCGAGCGTGGTGATGCGGTTGCGCAGCTGCCAATGCCAGTCGTTCCACTCCGCGGCGGGCACGTCCTTCCATGAGCCTTGGCCGGCATGCCAGTTTTCGCGGAGGTCCTGAGGATACATCGGCTAAGCCGGACAGCCTAACGGTCCGGCCCCCCAATGCAAACGGGTAAGCATCATCGCCTCAAGGCAACGGCGGCGGACCCTTGCGCTTGAACCAACCGGCGAAAGGATGCCAGAGCTGACCGAAGTAGCCCGTCGGCACCGGCTCGGTCGCGCCGAAATCCTGCGGGAGCCGATCCTTCGGCATGTAGTAGGTGCCGAAGAGGATGTCCCAGAGCGGCAGGAGCCCGGCGAAATTCTTGTCGATCGCCGCCGGGTCCTTGGAGTGATGCCAGCGATGGAAGACCGGCGTCGCGATGACGGAACGGAGGGGACCGAAATCCCAGTCGACGTCGGCATGCAGGAAGATCGCGTAGAACGTCAGGAAGCCGGTGACTCCCGCCGTCACGGTCGGATCGAACCCCAGGAACAGGATCGGCACCGCCGGGGCGAGCTTGTCGACCGCCTCGTTCACCGGATGCACGCGGACGGCCGAGAGCCAATCCAGGTCTTCGGAGCTGTGATGCACCGCATGGAAGGGCCACCACGCGCCCGTATGGAAAAGCCGGTGGATCCAGTAGCCGAGGAAATCAGCCAGCAGGTAGATCTCGGCCGCCTGCAGCCAGACCGGCTGCGCCGCGACGGGCCCGAAGCCATGGTAACGATGGGCCTTCAATTCCTCCCCCGTGGTGACGCCGGCGACGACCAGGACGATCAACGGAGCGAACAGCAGGACGCGCGAAGCCTGCTTGAAGAGTTCGCTGGTGAAGAAATAAGCGGCGTCGGTGAGCATCCCCGGCCGGAAGAAACCCGGCCGGCGACGCGCGCCCATGATCCGTTCGATGAAGTAGAAGACCAGGCCCAGCAGAAGCAGCCCCAGCAGGTGCCTCACCGTATGGGCCTGGATTTCCATGCCGTCGGCTTACTTCTTCTCGACGACCCACATGTTGCGGAACTCGACGGCGTCGCCGTGCCACTGCAGTCCGAGCGGGAGCTTGTCCGCGTGCTTCACATAAGGGGGATTCTTCTTATGGCTGCTCGGACCGATGTACTCGGTGCCGTCCTGGACCTTGACGCCGTTCATCACCACGGTGATGCGGGTCTTGCTGGCGACGGAGCCGTCGGCGTTGAAGCGCGGCGCGGTGAACTCGATGTCGTAGCTGTTCCAGGTGCGGGAAGGCAGGCAGGCGTTGAAGGCGGGCGGCTGCTGGCCGTAGATCGCGGCGGTCATGCCGTCGGCGTAGGTCTCGGTCTTGTAGCAGTCGAGGACCTGCAGCTCGTAGGTCTTCATGAAGAAGATGCCGCTGTTGGAGTTGCCCTGGCTCTTCTTCTTGGGATCGGTGTCGTAACCGGCGGCGGAGCGCCACTCGACGTGCAGGGTGATGTCGCCGAAAGCGCGCTTGGTGCGGATGCCGTTGGTACGGGCGGTCATGACGCCGTCCTTGATCTCCCAGGTGACCGGAGTCTTGAGCTTGGCGCTCGGAACGGCGTCGGGTTCCCACTCGCCGGCGGAGTCGGGACCACCCACGAGGACGATCGCGCCGGCCGGGGCCGGGGCTTCGTTGCACTTCAGCTTGGAAGCGTCGGCG
>JBEDDU010000185.1:0-3088 GCA_041176065.1 Verrucomicrobiota bacterium
ACGCGGCGCAGGTCCATGACCGCGGCCTTGGCTTTCTTGACGGGGCGCACGGTGAGAGTGTTCTCGCCGGCGACGAGCGTCAGCTTGCCGATTTCGCGCGGGACGAAGCGCTGGAAGTGGCCGGTCTCTTCGACGGTGAATTCGCACGAGCCCTGCTTGGTGTCGAGGGCGACGACGGAGCCGCCGTTGCCCTTGCCGCAGCCCTGCAGGACCGTCACGCGATAGGTGCCGGCTTTCGGGGCTTGGAAAGTCCATGAGGCGGTGTCCTCGGCGTTGACCCAGAAGCCGAGGGTGTCCTTCTGGGGAGGCTCTTCGTATTTCATCTTGGTCGCCTTCACCTGGGCGTCCCGCGCTTCGAGGAAGATGAGGGTGTTCGTGCCTTCGACGGAGGCGTCGTTCATCGCCTTGCGCCAGTCGGCGAGCAGCGGACGCATGGCTTCGGAGGTCGGCAGGGCCTTCAGCTGGGTGACGTCGGTCTTCACGAAGCATTCTTCCCAGAGGGCGCGGTTGAAGTTCGGATTGGGCTTGGTCGGTTCGGCGCCGACGCTCCGGCGCCAGGCTTCGAGCTTGCCGCGCAGCGACGCGACGCGCGCGGGTTCGGCGGCGGCGAGGTCCGTCGTCTCGCTCGGATCCTTGGCGAGGTTGAAGAGCTCGAGGCTGCCGTCCTCATACTGCTCGATGAGCTTCCAGTCGCCTTCGCGCACGACGCCGGCGGGCTTGCCGCCTTGGTTCATGTAGTGCGGCTGATGCCAGAAGAGGGCGCGGGGTTTCGCGTCGGCCGCCGGCTTGCCGCCGAAGAGCAGCGGGGAGATGTCCTGGAAATCCAGCGGCGCAGGGGCCGGGACCTTGGCCAGCGCGCAGATCGTGGGGACGAGGTCGCCGAGGACGACGGGTTCGGCGATCACGCGCGAGGCGAGGCGTCCGGGGTAGCGGATGATGAGGGGGGTGCGGATCCCGCCTTCGTAGACGAAGCCCTTGCCGGCGCGGGAGGGGGCGTTGTAGGTCGCCGGGCTTTCGTTGAGCTCCGAGATATGCACGCCGCCGTTGTCGGAAGCGAAGACGACCATCGTGTTCTGCGCGACGCCTTGTTCCTCGAGGGCCTTCAGCACGCGGCCGACGGCGGCGTCGAGCGATTCGACGAGCGCGGCATAGGTGGGGTGGAAGGACTGGGCGTTCGCGGCGACGCCCTTGGCCGGCGCGGCCAGCGGGATGTGCGGGTTGTCGAAGGCGAGGTAGAGGAAGAACGGCTTGTCCTTGTTACGCTCGATGAACTTCGCGGCGAAGTCGGCCTGGCCGAGCTCGCCCTTGCCGCCCTGCGGCGACTCCGCTCCGGGGTTGGGCTTGCCGGGGAAGTATTCGTCGAAGCCGTGATGCGTCGGCTGATGGCCCTTGCCGCCGAGGTGCCACTTGCCGACCGCCGCGGAGGCGTAGCCCTTGGGCTTGAGCAGCTGCCCGAGCGTCGGGACGCCGGCGGGCAGGTGCACGTTGATCGGCGCGGCGAGGAGGCGGTGCGAGGCTCGGTCCGTACGGCCGGTGAGGAAGGTCGTGATCTTCAGGCGGGCCGGGCTCTGTCCGGTCAGGATGGCCGCGCGCGAAGGGGAGCAGACGGAGGCCGCGGCGTAGGCCTGCGTGAAACGGACGCCGTCGGCGGCTAGCTTGTCCAGGTTGGGTGTCCGCTGGTCCTTGCGGCCGAAGCAACCGAGGTCGTTGATGCCGAGGTCGTCGGCAAGGAAGATCACGAAGTTGGGCGGGGTCTCCTGCGCGGCGAGCGGGGCGAGGCAGGAAAGGAGGGTGAAGAGCAGGCCGAGGAAGGGGCGGGGCATGCCTTGGTTTTAACGTCCGGCCGGGTTGTGCAAAGGGCAAAACCGACTTCGGTGCATTCATGGACCTTCGTTTACTCAGCCTTGGGCTGGCCTGCGTGGACGTCGCCATGGCCGCGGTGTCCTGGCTGATCCTGCTCTGTACGTATCCGGATTTCGCCCGCTGGCAGGCCGCGGATTTCGCCCGCCATCACGAGGATTATACCCGCAAGGTCGGACGGGTCGTCGGCCCTTTGCTCCTTCTGCAGCTGGGCGGGCATCTCTGGCTGGCTGTCGGGGGGCACGCATGGGCGTCGCTTGCCGTGGTGCTGGCGTGCTGGGCCCTGACGGCCTTTTGGTCCGTCCCTTGCCATCGTCGCCTCCAGCTCGAGGGGCCGGCTTCGCCGGCGCTGACCAGCCTGATCCGCTCGCATATATGGCGGACCGCCCTTTGGACGCTGGTGGCTATGGATGCCATTAGGCGGGCGGCGGGTTGACAGCGTGCGTCGCCCGATGATGCTCGAGCCTGATGAGAACAGGCGAACCGCATCCCGACCGTAACGCCTCTCGCCTGGCCGCGTTCCGTCGTTTCCTCGGTTTCGTTGGTCCGGGTTTCCTCGTCTCCGTCGGTTACATGGATCCCGGCAACTGGGCCACCGATCTCGCCGGCGGCTCGCAATACGGCTACGCGCTGCTCTGGGTGATCCTGCTGTCGAACCTGATGGCGATCCTGTTCCAGCACCTCTGCGTACGCCTGAACGTCGCGACCGGACTCGACCTCGCGCAGGCCTGCCGCGAGCGCTATTCCCCGCTCGTCGGTAAGTTCCTCTGGGTCGCCGCCCAGCTGGGTATCGTGGCCATGGACCTCGCCGAGCTGCTTGGTTCGGCCATCGCGTTGCAGATCCTCTTCGGCATCCCGCTGTTCTTCGGCGCGATCATCACCGCGCTCGACGTGCTGGTACTGCTCGCCCTCACCCGCCTCGGTTTTCGCTGGCTCGAGTCGCTCGTCGGCGTGCTCGTCCTGACCATCGCGGCCTGCATCGGCGTCGAACTCCTGCTGGCCAAGCCCGAAGTCGCCGAGCTCGTCAAAGGCTTCATCCCCGCGGCCGAAGTACTGACCCGTCCGGGCATGCTCTTCGTGGCGCTCGGCATCATCGGCGCGACGGTCATGCCGCATAACCTCTACCTGCACTCGTCGATCGTCGGCTCCCGCGATTTCGGGAAGAGCGAGGAGGAACGTCGCGAGGCCATGCGTTTCGCCACGTGGGACTCGACGCTGGCGCTCAGCC
>JBEDDU010000186.1:0-7676 GCA_041176065.1 Verrucomicrobiota bacterium
GCCAGGCGACGCAGCGAGGGATTCGGATCCTTGAGCAAGGCCTTGGCGCGGTTCACGCCTTCTTCGCCGAGGTGAGGCAGGAGCCAGACGCCGCGGGCGGCAACGTAGGGATTGGCGTCGCGGAGGATCTCCGAGACGACCGGGAGGGACTTAGCGCCGAAGCCTTTGAGGGCGTTGAAACCGAGGTGCCGGACGTTGACGGCCGGATTGCGCAGCACGGCGGCGGCGCCTTCGGGCGTGGAGACGTCGACCTTCGGGATGACGGACTTGAAGCCCTTGGGGGCGATGCGGTAGATCGCGCCGGTGCAGGTGTCGTCGAGGGTCTGGTGGCCGCCGACGCGGGAGTCGTACCAGTCGGCGACGTAGATAGCGCCGTCCGGACCGACGGCGACGTCGGAAGGACGGAAGAGGATGCGCTCGTTGGGCTTGGCCGCTTCCTCGGGCGAGATCTTCTTGAAGTCGGTGCCGACGAATTCGCGGGCGGGGTTGGAGGTGATCAGGTCCTTGCGCGTGGCTTCGCTCAAGGCGTAGGTGCCCTTCTGCGCGACGAGCTTGTAAGCGAGGACCGTGTTGCGGGAAGGCTCGCAGTTCAGGAGCGTGCCTTCGAAGGCGGCGCCGAGCGCGCCATTCTCGTAGACCGTGATGCCGGTGGGCGAACCGCCGCCGTAGACGTCGCCGACGTCCATCGTGTCGGGGTCATCCTGACGCCAGTGGGCGCGGGGCATCGACTGTCCCGGACGCTTGACGGAGTTGTAGCTGCCGCCGTTGGGCGTGGTGTAACCGGCCGAACCGTATTCGAGGACGAAGGAGGTGCGGCAGCTCTGCGAGTCGTCGTTATCACCCTGGAAGAGATCGCCGAGGGAGGACGGGAAGCTCTCGTAGCTGTTGCGGTAGCCGTTGCCGAGGATCTCGAGGCCCGTGCCGTCGGCGTTGAGGCGGCCGGAGAAACCGGAGGACCAGACGAAGCCGTCGTCGCTCTTCGCGCCGATGTTGGCGCGGGCGTCGAAGGGCCACTTGCCGCCGCGCTCGTCGACGTAACCGCTGGTCACGCGGAAGGTCTTGCCGGACTTGTCGGTCACGACCGCGCCGCAGTTGCCGGAGTTGATGTAGAGCTTGCCGTCCGGACCGGCGACCACGGCGTGGAGCGAGTGGTCATGGTCCTGGCCGCCGAAGCCGGTGAGGAAGGTCTCCTGCTTGTCGACGGCGGCGTCGAACTTGCCGTCGCGGTTCACGTCGGTGTACTTCGTGATGGTCGGGGCGTGCGAGACGTAGACGACGTTGTCGATGACGGCGATGCCGAGCGGAGAGGTCCAGTCGGGGTTCTGGACGAACGTCTGCACGGAGTCGGCGAAGCCTTGTCCCTTGGTGTCGCTGAGGACGACCACGCGGTCGCCTTCGGGGCGGCGCTTGCCGCCTTTGTTGTAGGTGCGGTAGTTGACGCCTTCGTTGACCCAGAGTCGGCCTTGGGCGTCGAAGTCGATGTTGGTCGGATTCGCCAGCATGGGCGAACGAGCCCAGAGCGTGACCTCGAGGCCTTCGGGCAGCTGGAAGAGGCCGGCCGGAAGAGAGCCGCCTTCGGAGGGCTTGTAAGGCTCCGGCGCCGGCTTCGCGGCAGGAGCGGGTTTGGGCGCGGCGACGAGGGATGCGGCGGCGAGGAGGAAAAGCGCGGAACGGGGGATCATGGGGGTGAAGATTTCTACATCCCCGGAGACCGCAAGTTCCAGCCTATCTTTCGGAAAGCGCCCTGCCCTGCCCCCGGATCAGACCCACCACTCCTTGAGCGTGGCGAAGTCCTTACGGGTGGCCTCGACGGCGGCCTGCAAGGCGCCGGCGTCCGTGACCTTGCCCTTAAGGTACTCGACGTGCAGGCAGACCGGGCCGGCATAGGCCGACTTGCGGAGCAGCGCGACGGAGTCCTTGCCGACGGATCCTTCGGACAAAGGGCAGCCGACCGGCACCCTGCCCTGCCAGCGGAAACTCTTGTAGTAGACCATCGAGATGTGCTCCCGGGCGAGGGCGAGCTCGTTGGGCCAGGAAAGACCGCCTTCGACCATCGCGTGGAAGAAGTCGAAGTTCCAGGACAGTTCATCCGGACGGTAGTCCTTCATCAGCATCGCCATGTCCCAGACGCCGGCGCCGACGTACTTCGCGCCGGAGTGGTTCTGGTAGCCGGGCAGGATGCGGAGCTCGCGGCTGAGGGCGACGAGGTCTCGGAGCTGCGGCCTGATCTCGTCGAGCTGCGCCCAGGGAGACCTGCCGGCGGCGTAGGCGTACCATTTCATCCGGTAGCTCGGAATACCGAGCGCGGCGCCGGTGCGCAGCACCTTCTCGGTGCGGTCGTCCGCATTGACCGAATTGATGTCGGTCGTCATGAGCGTGATCGCCACGCCGCATTTCCTGAAAGCCTCGACGAGCCTGGGCAGGTCTTCCTCGACGCGCGCCGGCTCGACGTGGCCGCCTTTGCGTACGGGCGCCTCGACGCCTTTGAAACCGAGTTCCGCGACCGTCTCGGCGAGCTGGTCGTAGGGCAGGCCGACGAGGTGCTTCGTGAAGAGGCTGAACGTCGGCGCCTTCGGCGAGGGCGTCGCCGCGAACAGCGGCCGGAGCATCGCTCCCGCCATCAGCGAACCGGAAAGACCCAGCAGCGAACGGCGGGAGAGCATCGGCTTACTTCTTGACGATGCGTTTGACCTGGCCGGCGAGCGAAGCGACGAGCACGTCGCCGTTGCTGGGGTCATGGCCGAAACCGGCGACGGTGGTGTCGCGGGCGATCTCACGGGACTCCCACTTACCGGCACGCTCGTGCAGGGCGAAGATGCGGCCCGAGGCGAAATCGCCGAAGACGTAGGCGCCGGCGATGGCCGGAACGCGGTCGCCGCGGCAGACGACGCCGCCGGTCACGGAGTTGCCCAGCGAGCGGTCATACTCGTGGATCGGAGCCTTGAAGTCCGAGGCGGGGGCGAGGCCGGGCTTGGCCTTCTTGCCACCGGAGTCCTTCTGGTTGAAGACGTGGAAACCTTCGACGTCGTGCCAGCCGTAGTCGCCGCCGGCGACCAGGATGTCGATTTCCTCATAGAGGCCCTGGCCGACGTCGCCGGCGAAGCAGGCCCCCGTCTTGGGGTCGAAGGAGAAGCGCCAGGCGTTACGCAGGCCGGTGGCCCAGGTTTCGGTCCGGACGGAGCCGGCGGCCACGGGGCGTCCGCGGTGGGAGGTAGCCTTCAGGAAGGGGTTGTCGGCCGGGATGGCATAGAAGGCCTGCCCCTGAGCGTCGGTGTTCACCGACTCGTGAGGATTGGGGGCTGGATTGCCGGCCTTCTTGTCGACGTCGATGCGGAAAACGGCGGCATGGAAGCCCTTGTTGATATAGCCGGCCGTATCGAAAGCGTCGCCTCCGGCGCCGCCATCACCGCAGCTGATGTAAAGATAACCGTCGGGACCGAAGTGGATATCGCCACCGTTATGATTGGCAGCGGGGTCCAGCTGGGTGATGAAAGGCTGCTCGGAGAGGGGGTCCACCTTGAAGGGCTCAACGCTTGAAAGGAGGAAGCGGGAGACGCGCTGGTGCAACTTTCCTTCAATCTTAAGGCTATAATAGACAAAGACTTGCTTGTTTTCCCTATACTGGGGATGTACCGCGAACCCCAGGAAACCACATTCCCCGCCGGCCTCGAACTTGCCGTCCTTGGGGTTTAGCTGGAAGACCTCGGTCTTGACGGGGCGGCCGGCGGCGAGCCCGGAGATCATCTGGACCTTACCTCCGTGATACTCGCTGGCTTTCTTCTTCTTATCGGTCGAGGCACCCGGCACGGGGTCGCCCTTCTCGATGACGAAGACCACGTCCTTGCTCCCGGGCAATGGAGCGACCGCCACCGGGAGGCTGAACTTCATGCCTGGGAAGGCAGGCTCCAGGGAGACGACCGCATCCTGAGCGAGGACGGGAGTCACCCCGAGCAGGAGCGAAAACAGGAGGACGACGGACGGGCGGAGTCTCATGATTGGGGGGTACGCCTGACACCTAAGTCGGAAGGCGGGCGCATGCAAAAGATTTTTTGTCCGTCCGAGGGGCCCGGAAGAAACATTCGCCCCACCCTTATTTTTCGCTGGTTTTCAGCGCACGGTTCGCTACTGAATACATCCGCATCACTGCACAACCAACCCACAAACAACATGTCCAAAGCCCTCACCAAGTCCCAAATCGCCGGTGCCATCGCCGAAAAAGCTGAGATCAGCAAGAAGCAGGCCACCGCGATCCTCGAGATCATCGCCGCCCTCGCTTACAAGAACGCGAAGAACTCCTTCACGCTCCCGGGCCTCGGCAAGCTCGTCCTCGTCCATCGCAAGGCTCGCCAGGGTCGCAACCCGGCCACCGGCGAAACCATCCAGATCAAGGCCAAGAAGGTCGTGAAGTTCCGCGTGGCCAAGGCCGCGAAGGACGCGATCCTCGGCGCCAAGTAATCTCCCACGAGATGCTCGCCAAAAGGCGCTCCGCAAGGAGCGCCTTTTTTGTTGGCCGCGTCCGGGCGACACGCATCCCGCGCCGACAGGAACGGTTTTTCTTGCACGCGCGTTCACGCGGAGAATGAATGGACGCACGCAATCCGCCCGGGTGGCGAAATGGCAGCCGCAGCGGACTCAAAATCCGCCGCCCTCTAAAGGCGTGAAGGTTCGAGTCCTTTCCCGGGCACTTGCGGCGATGATCGCCGACGACGCTCCAGCGACGACGGGCGACCGCGCGCTCAGCGCGCCCAGGCGACGACGCCGGCGAGCGACGCCGCGAGCAAGAGCGCGAACACCAGCACGGAAGCGCAACCGCGGTTCGACAGCCGCTCCTTATACGAGAGTCCGCTGCCCGGAATCCCCACCGTACCGTCGACGCGATCCTTGCGCACGTTGACGGTCGCGCCCGGGCGGCCGACGGAGACCGAGGCGCCCGTCTTCGCGACGTTGATCTGGAAGAATTTCCCGAGGGGGATGGTTTTGCGGAAGCGGAAGAAACCCATCGGGACCCAGCGTGGACGGCCTTCGGAGGCAGGCAAGCGCCGCCTGTCCGTCCCTCCCTTTTTTTCTTATGACACTCTGCAACGAAGGTCCCTCTTGCCTTCGGCCGGGGGACCGCCCATATTGGGGTCAGTTCTCCATCAGACGCATCACGAGCAGGACGGGCGAAAGCCGAACCTGCACCAACCGAGCCCTTTACGGGGTCACGGTGGTCATCGGAGCCGCAAGGCGCCGAGATGAGAGCCGAAAGGCTAAAAACCCAGTCCCCTGCGGATTGATCGTGCTGCGCGTCCCCTTCACCGCCGCCCACCATGATCAACACCCAAGACACCACCGCCCGTCCCGCCGCCCCCAAGCTGTCCATCCGCGTCAGCGAGGCCAACCGCCTTCACCACCTCTGGAACAACAACGGAACGTGGTGGCTGCACTACACGGAGCACCTCGCGGACTTCACCAAGCGCCGCGTCCGCCGTTCGCTCCGCACCCATGACCTCGAGCTGGCGATCCGTCGCCGCGACGAAGCGCTGGGCCAGGTCGCCGCCTGAAAGTCCGGACGGCGGCGACGTCACGTGCGGAGACGCCGCTCAGAAGCGGGCTCCCACGCGACCGCCGACCCCCCAGGTCGCGCCCGGCTGGAAAGCGCCTTGGGTCTCGCCGTCGTGCTTGAAGCTGTGACGCGCGAAAGCGACCCACTCGAGCTGAGCGCGCACGAACCACGTTCCGGTGGGTTCGAGGAACTGGGTGACGCCGAGGCGGAGGGGCACTTCGCCGACGACCACCGCCCGGCTGCCGTAGGCGGCGTCGGCGAGGCGGAAGTTGAGCGTCTCGTAAGCCACGAGCAGGTCCACCGTCGTCGCGCGATCGCCCGTGGGGAAGCCGCGGAAGATGACTCCGTTCTGCAGGCCCGTCGCGCGAAGCTCGACTTCGGCGTAACGGCAAGGACGCCAGAAAGCCTTCACGTAGGGCACCGGCAGGATCGAGTTCTCGAAGCGATCCTGGAACATCAGGCCCAAGGCGACATCGGTCTCGGCGTCGGGCTGCCAGCGCAGGGCGCCGCCGAGCCCCCAGCGGAAACCGTCCTCGAGGCCGAGGGTTTCCTCCGCGGCGAGCTCCAACCCATAGATGATCTGACCGGCATACCTGTCGGAAAGCTGCCACTGGCGGAAGCCGGACAGAATCAGGTCCTGCGTATTGCCGTAGGAACGCTCGGTGCCGGCGACGGCGCCGGCGAATTCGTGCTCGTAGCGATACCACTCCAGGTCGATGGCACGGTCTGCGTCCTGATGGATGAGTTCGACGCCCGTGCGCGAACGACCGAAGGAGCCGGTGACCCCGCCCGCATGGGAAATGACGTCCGAGTCGCGATACTGACCATCGGCCATCAGCAACCAAGTTTTAGGCTGAGTCTGGGCGGAGGAAACCGAGGAGATGAGCAGGAATGAGCAAATTAAACCGATTTGCTCAACTTTGTGCAGGCGTTTCATCGTTTATAAATTTTTATCCCCGCAAAACCTCGATAGCAAGCGGGTAGGCATCGTTGGCTATTTTATGGCACGGTTTTTGCTTAATAAGACGCAACATGCTTATTTCCGCCACGCCTGCGCCGAACGCCGCCGACAACGTCTGGGTCCTGATCAGCACCGCCTTGGTCCTGATGATGTGCATCCCGGGGCTCTTCCTTTTCTACGGCGGTCTCGTCCGCGGCAAGAACGTGCTCTCCATCGCGGCGCAATGCCTGGCCCTGACCGCCATGGGCATCCTGATGTGGTGGGCCTTCGGTTACAGCTTCGTCTTCGGCAAGAACTTCGCCGGCGGCCTGCTCGGTCATGTCTTCGGCGGCAGCGAGCATCTCGGCTTCGCCGGCCTCGGCTTCACGCCTGACACCGCTTACGCGGCCGGCATCTCATCGGGCACTTTCGCGCTCTTCCAGGCGATGTTCGCGGCCATCACGCCGGCGCTCATCATCGGCGCCGTCGCCGAACGCATGAAGTTCTCGGCCGTCATGCTCTTCTCCTTCCTCTGGACGATCCTCGTCTACTACCCTGTCGCGCACGCCGTGTGGGGCGTCACGGGCGACTTCGCGGGTATCGCCAACGGCGACGCCGCCTTCAAGGCCGCGGACTTCGCCGGCGGCATCGTCGTGCACATGACCTCCGGCTGGTCCGCCCTGCTCCTTTGCATGCTGGTCGGCCCGCGCGCCGGCTTCGGCAAGCGCGCCATGCCCCCTCACAGCATGGTCCTTTGCGTCATCGGCACCGGCCTGCTCTGGTTCGGCTGGTATGGCTTCAACGCCGGTTCGGCCCTGGCCGCCGACGCGGTGGCCCTGCAGGCCGTCCTGACCACCACGCTCGGCGCGGCCACGGCCACCATGACGTGGGCGCTCGTCGAGAAACTGCACCGCGGCAAGATCTCGGTGCTCGGACTCTGCTCGGGCGCGATCGCCGGCCTGGCCACCGTGACCAACGCGGCCGGCTTCGTCTCGGGCGGCTCGGCCGTGCTCATCGGCCTGCTCGCCGGTGGCATCTCTTATTGGGCCTGCTCCATCCTGAAGCCCAAGCTCGGCTATGACGACGCGCTCGACACCTTCGGCGTGCACGGCGTCGGCGGCACGATCGGCGCGCTCGCGACGGCCCTCCTCATGGACGGCGCCTTGAACGAAGCGGGCGGCAAGCTCGTCG
>JBEDDU010000187.1:0-11258 GCA_041176065.1 Verrucomicrobiota bacterium
AACCGACCCTCATCCAAGCGTAGAACCATGGCCAACCCGAAACGTAAACAGTCCAAACGCCGCAGCCGACTCCGTCGTGGCGCCAACCAGTTCCGCGCCCCGAAACTCGTCAAGGATGCCGAATCCGGAGCCCTTCGTCGCTCCCACCGCGTCGACCCGACCACGGGTAAGTATCGCGGTCGCCAGGTCCTGGACACCGGAGCCTAAGCTCCACCCCGGGCTCAGCCCGACCTCATGACCGAAGCCGCTCCGAAGAAAGGCCACCGTATCGCCCTGGATTGCATGGGGGGTGACATGGGCCCTTCGGAAGCCGTGGCCGCCGCCGCCCTCGCCTTCAAGGACGGGATCATCGGCCCTGAAGACACCTTGGTGCTCGTCGGGCACGAGGACAACCTCCGCATGCTCGCCTCCGAGCATCGCGCCCTGAAGAACAGCCGCGTCTCTTTCCGCCAGGCCGCCAGCATCGTCGCTCCCGACGACGCCCCGATGGCCGTGCTGAAGTCGAAGCGCGATTCCTCGATGGTGATCGCGCTCGAGATGCTCAAGGCCGGCGAAGTCGACGCCGTCGTCTCGACCGGTAACACCAAGGCCCTCGTGGCCGCCGGCACCATCAAGGTGCGGCCCATGGAAGGCGCCGAACGCCCCGCCCTCGCGGCCATCATGCCGCGCCGCGAAGGCCACTTCATCATGCTCGACGTCGGGGCCAACCCCGAAGCCACGCCCGCGCAGCTGCTGCACAACGCCGTCCTCGGCTCGATCTACGCCCAGAGCGCGCTCGGCATCGCCCGCCCCCGCGTCGGCCTGCTCACCGTCGGGACGGAGGAAGGCAAAGGCGGCCCGCGCATCAACCGCACCCACGCCCTGCTGAAGGCCATGGGCGACCGCATCAATTACGTCGGTCCCGTCGAAGGCTTCGATGTCTTCGGCGACGCCTGTGACGTGGTCGTCACCGACGGATTCACGGGCAACATCATCCTCAAGACCCTCGAAGGGCTGGTCTACATGGTCCGCGACATGGTCGGCAGCAAGGTGAAGAGCAATCCGGTCTACCTGGCCGGCGGCATCGCCATGTTCCCGCTCCTGCGCGACCTCAAAGGCAAATTGAAGCCGGAACGTTACGGCGGAGCCCCGTTGCTCGGCCTGACCGGACTCGTCATGAAGGCGCACGGTTCCAGCAACCGCCAAGGGATCGCCAGCGCCATCCGCCTCGGGCTCGAAGCCTTGGGACACGGCGCGGGGCAGCGCATGCTCGCCTCGCTGGCGGAAGCGAACGCCGTCGTCGCCGCCACCCCTGAGGAGGACTGAGGTTTTAGTGTTCCCTTCCCCGCCCAAGGGGTCTTTCCTCACGCATCGATGAGCAGCGCTGAGCCATCCGTCTTCATCCGGGCCATCGGAGTCCGTACGCCCGAACGCGTGCTCACCAACGCCGAGCTTTCCAAGATGGTGGACACCTCGGACGAGTGGATCCAGACGCGCTCGGGCATCAGCGAGCGCCGCATCGCCGGGCCCGGCGATGCCCCGTCCGACCTGGGAGCCCAGGCGGCCGCCCAGGCCTTGCAGCGGGCCGGACTGACGCCGGCCGACGTCGACCTCCTCATCGTGGCCACGATGACGCCCGACGTGCCTTTCCCTTCCACCGCGTGCCTCCTGCAGGCCAAGCTCGGCCTGCGGCGCGACATTCCCTGCTTCGACGTCTCCGCGGCCTGTTCCGGCTTCGTCTACGCCCTGCAGGTCGCGAGGGACATGATGCGCGCCGGCACCTACCGCCGTGCGCTGGTCGTCGGCGCCGAAAAACTCTCCAGCGTGGTGGATTGGTCCGACCGCACCACCTGCGTCCTCTTCGGCGACGGCGCCGGCGCGGCCTTGCTCGAGACCACCGCGGAAAAGAACGTCGGCCTGCTCGGCAACCTGCTCGGAGCCGACGGCAACAACGCGGAACTGCTGCATTGCCCTGCCGGCGGATCGGCCAACCCGGCGACCGCCGACTCCCTGCGCGACGGCAAGCATTACCTCCGCATGAACGGCAAGGAAGTCTTCCGGCACGCCGTCCGCGTGATGGCCGAATCCTGCGAACGCGTGCTCGCCCAATGCGGCGTCACCTCGGCCGAGGTCGCCTGGTTCATCCCGCATCAGGCCAACATCCGCATCCTCGAGGCCGTCGCCAGCCAGCTGAACGTCGGCATGGAGCGCTTTCCTTCCAATCTCAGCCGCTACGGCAACACCTCCGCGGCCTCCATCCCCCTGGCGCTTGAAGAAGCCTGGCGGGACGGCAAGATCAAGCACGGTGACCTCGTCCTGATCGTCGCCTTCGGCGCCGGCCTGACCTGGGGCGCCACCCTCCTTCGCTGGCATGAACCTTCCCGCTAAACTCCTCCTCGTCGCGGCGCTCCTGCCCGGCGCCCACGCCCACGCGGAGTTCATCCGACAGGATGGCTCCTGGCAGGTCCGACCCGGCACCGTCGCCGACGTGAGTCCGCCCGAACGTCTGCCCGTCCTGCTCCTCGCCATGGACCATGCCTCCGAGCGCGCCGACGCCGGCGACATCGGCGGAGCCGTCAAGGAATGGGAGATCATCGGCGAAGCCAACGTCGGCGCCGAGGCCGAGGCCATCTCCCTGCTCAGCCGCGCCCGCCTGCATGCCGGTCGCGGCGAATTCGAGAAGGCGACGTCCTTCATCGACGACATCTTCGCGCGCCACTCCGGCTTCCCCGGCTTCGCCGGCGCCGTCGAGCTGCAGTTCGAGATCGCGAACCGGCTGGCCGCGGGCGAGCGCCGCCGCCTCGGCGGCTGGTTCCCGTGGTTCAGCGACCGCCAAGGGGCCTTGGCGATCTGGGAGAAGACCATCCGCCTCGCCCCGAACGGCCCCCTGGCCGACGAATGCCTGATCCGCATGGCCCGCCTCGGACAGGAGCAGGACCTGACGGAGAAGACCAACGACGCGCTCGAACGCCTGGTCAGCGACTACCCTGCTTCGAAACACGTCCCGGAAGCCCTCGAGATGCTTGCGACGATGCGCGCCAAGGAGTCGCTCGGACCGGCGTGGGACCAGGCCACGACGCTCGAAGCCGCCGACCACTGGCGGACGCTGGCCGACCAGTATCCGAACGACCCGCGCGCCAAGATGGCCGTCGAGCAGATCGCCCTCCTGCGCGACCGCGCCGCCCGCGCCCGGCTGAGCCTCGCCCGCTTCTACTTCTTCAACCGCAACAACCCCGAGGCGGCCAAGCTGATGGCCAACGCCTGCCGGAACATCGCGCCCGAATCGGCCGCCGCGAAGGAAGCGGAAGCCCTGCTCGCCGCGATGCTCAAGGATCCGAACCCGCCGAAGACCCTCGCCGACCGCCTGCTCGGCGTCGTGCCCCGTCCGCGCGCCCCGACCGAAGCCAAGCCCCAGGTCGTCGGCGAAGACCTCGACTCCCTCGGCTTCAAGAAGGAAGCCCCGAAGGCCGGCGTCGGCCCGAACGAACGATGAGGACCTGGCTTCTCCTCGGCGCGGCCCTGCTGTTAGGCGGTTGCTCCGCCTATCAGGCCGGCGGCCCCAAGCCTGCGTTCCGCAACCTCGAGATCGCCCCGGTCCGCAACTCCACCTCGCGCACCGGCACGCACGCCGTCCTGCACGCCAAGCTCGCCGACGCCTTCGCGGGCGATCCGCGCGTGCGCCTGGGCTCGGGCGACGCCGTCCTCGCGACCGAAGTCACCGGATATCGCCGCGACGGCTTCACGACCAAGCCCGGCGACGCCTTCGCCTTCAGCAGCTTCCGCGTGACCTTCGAAGTCAGCGCCACGCTGACGACCCAGGGAGGCGCGCGCACCCTTTTCAAGGACCGCGTCTTCCGCGCCACCGCGACGCTGCAGAACGCCGGCGACCCCGTGGCGGAGGAGCTCAGCGTCGCCCCGACGCTCTTCGCCGACATCGCCTCGCAGATCCGGCAGGCGGCCACCACGGCCTGGTGACATGAACCCGGCCGTCGTCGCACCGTCCCTCCTCGCCGCCGATCACGGCGCCTTCGCGCAAGGCGTCCGCGCGGTCGAAGCGGCCGGCCTGAGCTGGCTGCACATCGACATCATGGACGGGCACTTCGTGCCCAACATCAGCTTCGGTCCGCAGGTCGTCGCCGACCTCCGTCCGCTGACGAAGCTGCACTTCGACGTGCACCTGATGCTCAGCCATCCGGACCGTTACGTCGCCGCGTTCGCCAAGGCCGGCGCCGAGCGTCTCACCGTCCACGTCGAGGCCGACCATGACGTCGCGAAGACCCTCGCCGCGATCAAGGCGGCCGGCCTCAGCGCCGGCATCGCGATGAATCCGGACGCCGACCCTCGTCGCGTGCTGCCTTTCCTCGGCGACGTCGACCTCGTGCTCTGCATGACCGTCTTCCCGGGCTTCGGCGGCCAGTCCTTCATCCCTTCGGTGCTCGAGAGCATCCGTTTCGTCGCCGCCGAACGCGCCAGGCGCGGCGCGAACTTCCGCCTCGAAGTCGACGGCGGCATCAACGTCGAGACCGGCCGGCTCTGCCGCGAGGCCGGCGCCGACACGCTGGTCGCGGGCACGGCCTTCTTCAAGGCCGCGGACCGCAAGGCCTTCGCGGCCGCGCTGACCGCCTAGGCGGCGGCGGGCGGCGGATCGAGGCGCAGCTCCTTCTCCTTCTGCAGGCGCAGCTGGCCGCAGGCGGCGTCGATGTCGTGGCCCTTCTCGCGGCGCAGCGTGGCCGTGACGCCCAAGGCGCGCAGCTCCTTCACGAAGCGGTCCTGACGCGTCAGGGACGGGCGGACCCACGGGAGACCTTCGACCTTGTTGTACGGGATCAGATTGACATGCGCATGCAGCTCGCGGGCGATGGCGGCGAGTTTCCTGGCCTGGTCGAGGGAGTCGTTGATGTCCTCGATGAGGATGAACTCGAGCGTGAGCATGCGGCCGTGCTTGCGGGCGAAGGCCTTGGCCGCGGGGATGAGCTCCTCCAGCGGGAACTTCTTGTTCACCGGCATGATCTGGTTGCGGACCTCGTTGGTCGCGCCGTGCAGGCTGATCGCCAGGCGGAAGCCGAGCGGCTCCTCGGCCAGCTTGAGGATCTTCGGGACCACGCCGGAGGTGGAGATCGTCACCCGTCGGGCGCCGAAGCCGAAGCCCCACGGCGCGTTGACGATGCGCAGGGCGGCGAGGAGGTTGTCGTAGTTGGCGAGCGGCTCGCCCATGCCCATGACCACGATGTTGTCGAAGGAGGCCAGCCCCTCGGCGGCGCGGGCCGGGTCGGCCTTGTCCTCGATGCGGCAGACCTGGACCAACTGGGAGACAATCTCGCCCACCGAGAGGTCGCGTTTCCAGCCCTCCAGGCCCGAGGCGCAGAACTTGCAACCATAGGCGCACCCGACCTGGGTCGAGATGCAGATGGTCCGACGGGACTTCTCCTGGCCGACCCCCTCCATGGGGGCCCGGATGATGACGGTCTCGATCAGGGAGCCGTCGCGCAGGCGCTGGAGGATCTTCTGGGTGACGTCCGAGGAGGCCTTGCGCTGGACCAAGGCCGTGGCCTCGAAGTCATACTGCTCGGCCAGCCATGACCGGAGGCCGGCCGGCAGGTTGGTCATCGCGTCGGCGGACTCGGCCCGGCGAGGGTAAAGCCACTCGAAGACCTGGCCGGCCCGGTAGCGGGGATGGCCGGCCGCGACCAGACGCTCGCCGAGGGTTTCGGGAGTTTCGCCGTGGATGGGGGGTTTTTCGGGCTTAAAGGCCATGGGAGGGGGAGTGGCGGCGGGAACGGACGCGGAGAGCCCGCAACGACCGCCTTCCTGCTTGCAAGTGAGAATTGTTGTCCTCAAAACCCTCTTTTGCAATGAGCAACAAGGCCCAGACCCCACAAGGTGGTAAAATGAACTCCCTCCAGGCCGCCATCGACCTGGTAGCCACGGGTCAGCCGGCCTTCTGCCTCCACCAGGCCTGGGGCATCGGAGTCATCCGTTCCTACGACGAGGCGACCAAGCGCCTGGTCATCGACTTCCCCGAGCAGAACAAGAAGGGCCATGCGATGGACGCCGCCTTCTTCCTCGGCAAGATCGAGTTCATCAACCCCAACGGCGTGGTCGCCAAGGCCTACGCCGAGGCCACGAAGGCCGAGATCGCCAACCTCGTCGCCAACGACCCCGCCGGACTCGTCAAGGCCCTCCTCGCCGAGTACCCGACCGGCGAATGCACCTCCTACGCCCTCGAAGCCAACCTCGACCGCGTCCATTTCGCCTCCCTCGCCTCCGGCAAGGACCGCGCGGCCGCCTTCAAGGCCTGGTGGACCAAGGGTCGCGCCGCCGTCCGCAAGGACCGCGCCATCCTCGTCCCGGAACGCAAGGGCGGCCTCTACGCCCTGCTCGAAGCCCCCAAGGACCTCGGCGAAGACCTCTTCGCCCAGTATGAGACGGCCCCCAACTTCGAGCGAAAGCTGATGCTGCTCGAGGAACTCGCCGGCGCGGCCGCCGCCGAGACCCGCTCCGCCGCGACCGCCGCCAACCTCGACAAGGTCTCGGCCGACCTGCTCAAGGAGATCAAGAAGCTCGAGACCGCCCGCAAGCGCGACAATCTCCCCGCCATCCTCGGCGGCATCTGGAACCGCGACAAGTTCTTCCGCTCCGCGGTCGAGAACGTCGAGACCGTGAGCCCGACCGCTTCCGAGATCATCGCCCTCTGCACCGAAAGCGACCTCGCCTTCGTCGCCCTCAACATCCCCCACACCACCGAGAAGATCCGCAGCCTGCTGGACCTCGTGCGCGCCCACCACGGCGAACGCTGGGCCGACCGCGCCTTCGACCTGCTCCGCAACCGCGACATCGGCGGCACCAAGAGCGGCTCCGCCAAGCTCGTCTCCGAATCCATCGCCTACCTCTGCGACCAGGACCTCGCCGAGACCGTCGCCACGCGCTTCGCGCAGTGGCTCGAGACCCGCGAACTCCGCGCCCCGGTGATCATCTGGATCATCAAGAACCGCGACTCCAAGAAGTACGCCGAGATCGTCGGCCGCCTCATCACCCCCTCGCTCCTCGGCGCCATCCTCGCGTCGATCGACACCGAGTCCCTCGAGTCCAACTCGACCGCCCGCATCCCGCTCGCCAACGAGCTCATCAAGGACAAGGAGCTGATCGCGAACATCCTCGCCCCGGCCGAAGGCAAGAAGGCCGACAGCGAGACGATCTTCGACCTCACCCGCACCATGATGAGCAGCCAAGGCTTCGACGAGATGACGAAGAAGGCCCTCCTCTCCCGCCTCGCCAAGATCGAGCCGCACGTCCAGCGCCTCGCCAAGTCCAAGCACGCCGGCTCCGAAGCCGAAGAGAAGGAGCTCCTCGTCTCCAAGGCCTCCAAGGAGGAGAAGGAACGCGAGCTCGAGGACATCGTGAAGGTGCGCCTCCCCGCCGTGAAGGAAGCCATCCAGGTCGCCAAGGAACACGGTGACTTGCGCGAGAATTCCGAATACAAGATGGCCCGCCAGGACCACGACACCCTTTCCGCCCGCCGCGCCGAACTCGACGGGCTGCTCAAGAAGGCCCGCGTGACCGACTTCACCGAAGCCAAGACCGACGCCATCAGCGTCGGCTCGAGCATCGTCCTGCGCCGCGGCTCCGACCAGGCCGAAGTGCCCTACGACATCCTCGGCGCCTGGGACGGCCAGCCGGAGAAGAACATCCTGTCCTACATCTCGCCGCTCGCGAAGCAGTTCCTCAACCACAAGGCCGGCGAGACGTTCACGACCAACATCAACGGCAAGGCCGAAAGCTGGACCGTGGTGAAGATCGGCCGCTGGGTGGACAAGCGCTGAACGGACCCTCCGTCCCTCCTGAAGAAGCCCCGGCGACGGGGCTTCCTCTTTTGACAAGCCCGCCGGCCCCGCCCATCTTCGCATCATGCCCGACCCTTGGGAATCCCTGCGCCTCCTGGCCGACCCCACGCGCTCCCGCATGCTCCACCTGCTCCAGCGCGGCGAACTGGCCGTGGGCGAACTCCAGGAGATCCTCGGGCTCCCGCAATCCCGCATCTCCACCCACCTCGCCCTGCTGAGGAAGGCCGGGCTGGTCGTCGATCGCCGCGACGGCAAGAAATCCTTCTACGCGGTCGCCCGCGACCTCCCCGCCAGCGTCGGCGGCGTCGTCGAAGCGGCCCTGGCCGCCAGCGCCCGCGAACCGAAGGCCGCGGCCGACCAGCGCGCCTGGCAGCGTATCGTCGAGAAACGCCGTCAGAAGGCGGAGCAGCACTTCAACCACGTGGCCGACCGTCTCGGCCGCAATTACTGCCCCGGCCGCTCCTGGGAGGCCATCGGCCAGATGCTCTTCCTGCTGACCCCGAAGGTCCGGATCGCCGACCTCGGCGCCGGCGACGGCACCCTCTCCCGCCTCCTCGCCCGTCAGGCCGAAAGCGTCCATTGCGTGGACAGCTCCCCCCGCATGGTCCAGGTCGGCCGGGCGTTGGCCAAGAAGGAACAGCTGCGCAACCTGACCTACGTCCTCGGCAACATCGAGAAAGTCCCCCTGCCCGACCGAAGCATCGACCTCGCCCTCCTGAGCCAGGCCCTGCACCATGCCGAGAACCCCCGTCAGGCCCTCGCCGAGGCCTTCCGCATCCTCAGACCCGGCGGCCGGCTCATCATCCTCGACCTGCGCGCCCACCGTTTCGAGAAAGCCCGCGAGCTGTACGCCGACCGCTGGCTGGGCTTCAAAGAGAACGAACTGCATGACTGGATCGAAGAGGCCGGCTTCGCCCAGTCCGAAGTGCGGGTCGTGGCCAAGGAAACCAAGGAGCCTGGCTTCGAGACCATCCTGGCCACCGGACTCCGCCCAGGAGCCTGAGTTATTCACAGCGGCAGGCCCCGGCCGGGCATGATATTTGACCCGCCAGGGGGGCTTATTGCTTGGCATCCCTCGGACGCTTGGGCTATTCCTTAGCACCCCCGACGCGGAGCAAAACGCTCCCCTCACCCGATGCTTATCCAAGAGTCCCGCACCTACCAACTGGCCAAGGCCGCCCTGCTCGCCGTCCTCCTCGCCGTGACCCCCGTCACCGGCGTCCTTCGTGCGCAGTCCAAGCCCCTCCCTACCGCGGAGAAGCAGGAAGACCCCCTGAACGTGCTGTACAAGGCCGCCGACAAGGCCTTCGAGGAGAAGAAGTACAAGGACGCCCTCGCCCTGTTCACCGAACTCGAAGAAAAAGCCGGCGACGTCGAGGCCCGCATGAAGGCCGTGCTGTCCTTCCGCAAGGCCGCCTGCCTCTTCTTCATGAAGGACTGGCCGAAGGCCCAGGCCGAGCTGACCAACTTCCTCGACCGTTACCCCAAAGGCACCGAAGACTTCTTCGACGGCGACAACCGCCGCGGCACCGCCGAGCTGATCCTCATCGAGGCCTATTCCAAGCAGGGCAAGTGGGACCAGGCCCTCGCCCGCCTGGAAAAGATCCGCACCAACGCGCTGGCCCGGCCCGAAGAGCGCGTGAGCGCCTTCACGCTCTCGGCCCAGATCGTCGTGGACCGCGCCAAGAGCTCGAGCGACGACCTCAAGAAGGCCGCCTACTCCCAGGCCATCAGCCTCCTCAAGCAGGCCACGGCCGACGGCATCAACACGCCGGAACGCCGCGAAGCCGCCTACAAGCTCGTCGAGATGTACACCAAGCTCGGCCTGACGAAGGAAGCCACGCAGCTCAAGAACGAGATCGACGCCCGCAGCACCGGCTCGCCCGTGGAGGTCGTCCGCTCGAACTTCCAGCGCCTCGAGATCGGCGACGCCCGTTTCGCCGCCGCCGAATCGGCCGCCGACGAGGCCTTCCGGGGCGACTTCTACCGCCAGGCCCTCAACAACTACCAAGGCACGCTGCGCCGCGTGAACCTGACCCGCTCCTTCGCCAAGGCCATCGAGGCCAAGAACGCCGAGGTCGCCGCGATGATCAAGGCGGCGCCCAAGCCCAACCCCGAGCAGGCCGACGCCATCCGCCGGGCCCAGCTCGACCTCGAGCAGTTCAAGAAGATCGAGGCCGAGTTCAAGGCCAACAAGGACTACGACGCCTTCATCTCCTACCGCATCGGCCTCTGCCTCCTCGAGCTGAAGCGCCCCTGGGAGGCCCACGTGGCCTTCCTCGACATCTTCGAGAACAGCCCGGAATTCAGCCGCATCGCCGGCGCGTACTACTACCACATCGTCGCCCTCCGCCGCATCGGCCGCAACAACGAGGCCCAGGCGAAGTGCAAGGAGTTCATCCAGAAGTTCCCGAAGGACGAGATGGTCTCCTCCATCGCGCTCATCCTCGGCGACATCTCCCAGGAACGCGAAGAATTCCCCGAGGCCATCGCCCATTACAAGTGGGTCCAGGCCAACGTGACCAACCTCACGCCCGAGGTCGCCGAGGAGATCGATTTCCGCATCGCCGCCTGCCTCTTCTCGCAGGTCGACTGGGCCCCCGCGCAGAAGGCCTTCGAGGCCTTCCTCAAGAAATACGAACGCTCCTCCGTCCGCCAGCAGGTCCTGTACATGAACGCGCTCTGCTCGTTCTTCCAGGGCAAGTACAAGGAGACCAAGGTCGACTTCGACAAGTACCAGTCGGAATACCCGAAGGGCCAGTTCATCCCCGACGTCCGGTACCGCCAGGCCATCGTCAAGTTCGGCGTCAACCCGCCCGACATCGCCGGCACCATCAAGCTCTGCGAAGACTGGCTCAAGGATTACGCCAAGGACCGCACCGACGAGGTCATCGCGCAGACCCCTGAGGTCTACACGCTGATCGGCGACGCCCACATCCGCCTCGCCGACGAGCTCGACAAGAAGGTCAAGGCCGCCGACATCGACCTCCGCGTCAACCTCAAGACCCCGGACCGCGCGAAGTTCGCCGCCATCAAGGAGAAGCTCGAGCAGGAGAAGGAAGCCGTCACCGGCAAGGCGATCGACGCCTACGAGGCCGCCGCCAAGAGCGCCCGCACCAATCCGCAGGCCCTCGAATTCGTCCTCGGCGAGCTCCGCAAGCTGCTTCCCGGCCGCGGCGAGCACAAGCGCATGCGCGACCTCTTCAAGGAGATCTTCGACTGGGACCACAACGACCCGAAGGCGATGACCTACCTCTACGAGGTGATCCGCTCCACCGAGCGCATGGGCGACATGCCCGAGTTCGCCCAGCAGTCCGAGAAGATCCGCAAGGAATTCAGCGCCAAGCTCGCCGACGCCCGCAAGGCCGTCGACCAGCTCGAACGCAAGCAGGGCGTCACCCGCCCCGAGATCGACGCCGCCAAGGAAGCCGTCAAGAA
>JBEDDU010000188.1:0-3363 GCA_041176065.1 Verrucomicrobiota bacterium
CTACGATCAGCTGCTCAGCGCCACGATCTCGGGCGGCTCGGTCAGCGTCATCTCGGGCGATGACGTGACCCTGGACATCTCCGGCCGAGCGGGCGTCTTCGCCGACAAGAACGTAGGCACTTCCAAGTCCGTCACTGTCTCCGGCTACACGATCAGCGGTGCCGACGCCGCCAACTACTCCCTCGTCCAGCCGACGGGCGTCACCGCGGACATCACTGCGCTCTCCCTGGCCGTCACCGGCGCCACCGCGGCGAATAAGACCTACGACCAGCTCCTGACTGCCTCCATCTCCGGCGGCTCGGTCAGCGTCATCTCGGGCGACGACGTCACCCTGGACATCTCCGGCCGCGCCGGCGTCTTCGGCGATAAGAACGTCGGCACGTCCAAGTCCGTCACTGTCTCCGGCTACACGATCAGCGGTGCCGACGCCGCCAACTACGCCCTTGTCCAGCCGACGGGCGTCACCGCGGACATCATCGCCTTGGCGCTGAACGTCACCGGCGCCCAGGCGGCCAACAAGATCTATGACGCCTTGCTGGGGGCCACGATTGCCGGCGGCACGGTCACCGCTCTCGCCGGCGACACGGTCATCCTGGATGACTCCGGTCGCGCCGGCCAGTTCGCGGATAAGAACATCGGTACCTCCAAGTCGGTCACCGTCTCCGGTTACGCCATCTCGGGCGCCGATGCCGGAAATTACACCCTCATCCAGCCGACGGGCGTCACCGCGGACATCACTGCGCTCTCCCTGGCCGTCACCGGCGCGCTCGCCGCGAACAAGACCTATGACGCGCTGCTCTCCGCCGAGATTTCCGGCGGAGTCATCACGCCGATCGCGGGCGACGACGTCACCCTGGACATCTCCGGCCGGGCAGGGTTCTTCGGCGACAAGAATGTCGGAACAGGCAAGAGCGTCACCGTCTCCGGTTACGCCATCTCCGGCGCCGACGCCGCCAACTACTCCTTGGCGCAGCCGAATGGGCTGACTGCGGACATCACCGCCCTCAGCCTGGCGGTCGCCGGCGTCTCCGTCGCGGACAAGATCCGCGATGGCAATCGCAACGCCGCGCTCTCGGGCGGTTCCGTCGCCGCCATCGCGGGAGATGACGTCACGCTGGACATCTCGGGTGCCGTGGGGCTTTTCGTCGACGACCTGATCGGTCTGGACAAGCCGGTCTTCGCCACGGGCTACGTCCTGGCGGGCGCCGACGCCTTGAACTACGCTTTGCTGCAGCCCACCGGGCTGACGGCCAACATCACCGACTCCGGCATCCTTTATCCGATCGTCGAAGCCGTGCCCGCGCCCGTCTTCGTCGAGCCTGCGCCGACGCTCTGGTCGCCGCCGGCCGTCACCGCCGTGGCCGAGGGACCGGTCCAGGCCGTGCCGCAGATCCAGGTCTCGCCGTTGGGCATCGTCACCACGCCGCCGGACGTGATCCCGGTCGGCCAGATGCTTTCCTTGGGCGTTGCCACCGCTTCGGTGGTCGCGGAAGTCAGCGTCGAGTTCGTGAGCGGCTTCGTCCCGGGCGACACGTTGCTGCAGGTCGACGCCCCCGAAGGGCTCGACGTCAGCCTGGACTCCGCGCCCGGCAAGCTGACGGTGAAGGGTCAGGGCTCGCCCGCCGATTACGATCGTCTGCTCAAGTCATTGAAGGTCCGTTCCGCCTCCGGCGCGCGCGTGGGTGAACTCACCCTGCGCATCGGCGTGGGTGGCGCCTCCGGCGGCAAGCGTTCGGCGACGCTCCAGCTCCGCAAGGGAGAGACGGTATCGGCCCGCTAGGGACGGAACTGCGAGGGTGCATGCCGGCATGGTGACACGGGGGCACGGGGAGAGGGTGGCTCAAAAGGGCCAGCATCAGCTAGGTCGTGACGCGGTCCCGACCCTACCTCGACACAGCTAGGGGCAGCACGCGGTGCTGCCCCTACCAACATTACCTCGCCCTAGCCCTAGCTCTAGCCCTGCTCAGGCTCCAGCCCTGCTCAAGCAATCCTACTCCACAGCACCTTGAGGTAGCGTCCCTCGGGGTGGTTGGAGGCGTTGGGGTGATCGCCGCCGGGGCCGGTGCGATCGAAGATCTGGAGGCGCTTCTGGTAGCGGTGCGCGGCCTTGCTGACGAGGTCCTCGAAGGCTTCGGCGGAGACGAGGCCGGAGCAGGAGCAGGTCACGAAGAGGCCTCCCGGGGCGACGAGCTGCATGGCGAGCACGTTCAGGTCGTTGTATTTGCGGAGGCCTTCGGCTTCGAACTCCTCGTCACGGCTGTCGACGAACTTGGGCGGGTCGCAGAGGACGAGGTCCCAGGTCTTGCCGTTCTTCTGCATCTGGCGGATCCACGTGAATGCGTCGGCATGGACGAAGTCGATGCGTACGTTGTTCAGGTTCATGTTCCGCTTGGCCATCTCGATGGCCTTCTCGTCGAGGTCGACCGCGGTCACCTCCGTGGCGCCGGCGAGCTTGGCCGCGATGGAGAAACCGCCGGAGTAGCAGCAGAGGTCGAGGACCTTGAGGCCCTTGGCGAGGGCGCCGAAGCGGCGGCGGTTGTCGCGCTGGTCGCAGAAGAAGCCGGTCTTGTGGCCTTCGGCGAAGTCGACCTCCTGGATCATGCCGAATTCCTTGATCTTCACGAAGCGGACGGACGACTTCGGGACGTCGGTCGGCATGATGCCCTCGATGCGGGCGACGTGCGGGTCGACCTGGACGATCTCGCGCTTCGTGCCCACGGCGTCATGCAGGATGGGGATCCAGCGGGGGAGGCGGCGCATGACGCCGATCGAGGAGACTTCGATGGAAAGGACGTCGCCGAGGCGGTCGACGATGAGGCCGGAAAGGAAGTCGGCGTCGGCGTTGACCACGCGGTAGGCGTCGGTGTCGGCGTCGAGCTTGAGGACGTCCCGGCGGAGGGCCACGGCGCGGCGGAGGGCCTGCTCGAACCAGGCGTCGTCCGGTTTGCCCGGGGTGGCCTTGAGGATGCGGAGGGCGATGGGGGCGCCGGCGTTCCAGAAGCCGTAGCCGATGAAGGAGCCCTGCTTATCGTAGGCCGTGACGACGTCGCCCTGGCGGGCGTCGGCCGAGACCTCGCCGACCATCGAGCGGAAGATCGAGGGCTTGGAGGTGAAGGTCTTGAGCTGCACCCATGGCTTCTCGCGCGCGATGGGCGCGGGGATGTTGGGCAGGCTGCTGGTCGGCTCGGACATGCCCACAGGTTCGGCCTGGCTTCGTGCTTGGCAAGCCCCGGCCGCCGGGGCCCGTCAGATTAGCCGATGAAGCTGCAGATATACTGGCAGATGCCGGACTGCACGGTGATCGTGAAGCCGGACTTCGGGGCCACGTAGAAGTGGGTGCCCGCGCCGTAGGTCTTCTCTTCC